>NZ_CAKOBX010000005.1:0-170808 GCF_932750685.1 Limosilactobacillus urinaemulieris
AATTAAGTTGAGAGTAATAGAATTAAATCCCTTAAAATCAATAATACGCTTGACTTAACGTAGAAGATCTGCTCGCCGTGACCGCAACTTCCGCCTGGGGTTATAGACAAGATTACCAAAACGTGCTCGCCAGGAACTTGCTAGAGCTAACAACCTCTTCTACTGCTGCATAGTCTAGATCTGTTCGCCCTAACCTTCCTCGAGCTAACGACCTCCACCTCCGACGACAAGACGCCGTTCGGTGGAGAAATCGTTAGCCACCGGAAGGTTTTAACGGGCTCGCACTCTAATAAATATAATCCCTCGTCATCGGCAGGTTGTTGCCAGAAGGACCCTTGGTAATCAGATATTGAATAACATCAATATTGCCAGACTCAAAGGAAGCTGCACATGCTTGAAGGTAGAGATCCCACATTCGAGTGAAGCGATCTCCCATCATATCTTCAATCTGGGAACGGTGAGCATTAAAGTTCATGTCCCAAATTTCTAGTGTTCGTTGGTAATGACGACGAAGCATTTCAACATCCGCAATCTGCATGTTATTTTCAACAATATGGCCGATCATTTCTTCTAACCCAGGAACATAACCGCCAGGGAAAATATACTTATTGATCCAGCCATTGTAAGCACCGCCCTGTTGACGAGTAATTCCGTGAATTAGGGCGACACCATCCTGAGTAAGGTACTTGTAGATATCCTTAAAGTAAAGGCCAAGATTTTCCTTACCAACATGTTCAAACATTCCAACAGATGTAACATAGTCCCACTTACGATCTCCTAATTCACGGTAATCAACCAAAAGGACTTCTGCAACATTTTCCAGTCCCTCATCCTTAATCCGCTTTTGAACGAGGTTAAACTGTTCTTCACTCAAGGTTACCCCAGTGACCCGAAGGCCGTATTCCTTGGCTGCGGTAAGCATTAGTGTTCCCCAACCACAACCAATATCCAATAAGGTCTTCCCGGGCTTTGGATCAAGCTTCTTCAAGATATGGTGAACCTTATCAATTTGAGCCTTGGTTAAATCGTCACGGTTACCATGATCGAAGTAAGCACAGGAGTAGGTTAATGTATCATCAAGCCATAATTTATAAAAGTCGTTTCCAACATCATAGTGACTTTGAACATCACTTTCACTTTCCTTTTCAGAGTGTCCCTGCTTGGGTAAAAACCGGCGAAATTTAGAATTCCGCATAAAACTACTGGCACTTTCATATGCAGCGGTAATTAGCTTTTGAATACTGCCGTCAATTTCAATCTTGCCGTCCATGTAGGCTTCCCCAAGAGCAATGGAGGCGTTCTTCGTAACGTCACGGATCGGGAGTTTTTCCTTAAAGGTAATAGTTACTTCTGGTTCGCCATCACCATAAACCGCACTCTTACCATCCCAGTAAACAACCTTAACCGGGATATTAAACGAGTGGCTTAACAGTGACTTATAGAACGTCTTTTCTAACATTTCTACGAATCCCTCTTTCAAAAAAGTATGAGATCATTATAACACTCCATCGTAAAATACAGTGATATTATTGTTCAGCCCCTTAATTATTTGCTAAGATTAGGATAACTGAAGCATAAAGCAGAGGAGGAGATATAATGACCGATGCCTGGCACCGCTTCATTGCTAATGTCAAATTACGTCGTTTTGTAGTCTTAGCACTAATCATCTTTGTACTATGGCTTCTTCGACCAATGATGAACTTGATCCTTTTTACATTCATCCTAACATTTATTGTTATTAGTTGGGTTCGGTGGGTTCAACGTCACGTTCCTAAATTATCGACAACATTTACTGTAATTATCACGTATGTCGCATTAATCGTTGCAATCTACTTCGGTGTTACTCGCTACTTACCAGTTCTGGTTAACCAAGTTATTAAAATGGTTAATTCTGTAGTTAAATTCTATAGTTCTCGACAAGCAACTGAAATTATGCACTACGTTAACCATTACATTAGCTGGGCAACAATCATGTCACAGATGAAGCATGGTGTAACCCTCGCTGTCAGCACATTAACCAGTATTGGCTCAATGACAATCACCTTCTTAATGTCGTTTATCCTAAGTTTCTTCTATACTCTTGAGTTAAAACAGATGAACGAGTTCTCGCGAACATTCCTCAACAGTGACTTCGGGTGGTTCTTTAGCGATATTGATTATTTCGGCAAAAAGTTTGTGAATACTTTTGGAGTTGTATTAGAAGCCCAGTTTTTCATTGCCATTTGTAATACTGTCATTACATCAATTTGTCTTGTGTTCATGCACATGCCACAAATTTTTGCTTTAGCGCTAATGGTCTTTATTTTTAGCTTAGTACCAGTTGCCGGAGTAATCATTTCGTTGATCCCTCTATCAATGGTTGCCTATTCTGTTGGCGGGCTTCGAGATGTCATCTATATTCTGATTATGATTTGCGTGATCCACGCCCTAGAAGCCTATGTTCTAAATCCCAAATTCATGTCTAGCAAGACCGAATTGCCCATTTTTTACACCTTTATCGTCCTTCTAGTCGCTGAACATTTCTTCGGTACCTGGGGATTAATCGTTGGTGTCCCAATTTTTACTTTCTTGTTAGATATTCTGGGGGTTAAGTCAATCAAGAAAAAGTCGCATTTGCTTAAGGCCCATCAGCAGAAGAAAAATGAAAATTGAATTTCCCCTTGACATTTAGGAATAAGCCAACTATTATAATGACCAATGAAATACCTTTAACTTAGTCCAGAGAGGCTAGGAAGGATCTAATTGAACGTCATAAGTACTCGATCTACCTTTCTAGTCCATTGCTAGAAAGGTTTTCTTTTTATGCAATGGATAAGGCAGTACGAAACAACGTCAATTATTTCAACTAGGTATTTTGGAACAAGTCACTTTTGATTCACCTAGGAGGAAATATTCATGACATACTCACAACGTGTTGCCAAAGCACTTTTAGACATTAACGCCGTTACCCTTAGTCCAGAAAAGCCATTCACTTGGGCTAGTGGAATGAAAGCACCAATTTACACCGATAACCGGCTAACTATTTCATACCCAGATGTTCGTCAAGCAATCGTTAACGGAATGGAAGAACAAATTAAACTCCATTTTAATGATGTTGATGTCATTGCCGGAACCGCAACGGCAGGAATTCCTCACGCTACCGGAGTTGCCCAGGAAATGGGTCTGCCAATGGTTTACGTTCGTACTAAACCAAAAGACCATGGTGAAGGCAAGCAAGTTGAAGGAGTTCTTCACCAAGGCGAAAAAGTTGTCGTTATTGATGATCTAATTTCAACTGGTGGTAGTGTTTTGAATGCCGTTCATGCTGTTGAAAATGAAGGCGCAGAAGTAATTGGGGTTGTTTCCATTTTTACTTACCAACTACAAGCTGCTGAACAAAATTTCTTAGCCAATGACCTCCAATACTTCTCAGTAACTGACTACACCACTCTTATTAACCTTGCAAAGAAAACCGGCCTCATCAGCGCTGACCACTTAAAATCACTCCAACAATGGCGTGAAGATCCAATGAAGTGGAGCAACAGCCAACAATTACAAGCGATTTAATACATCACATTCTCTTGGATAAAAAAAGTGGTTGTGACATAAGTCCTATTACTTAGATAAAACACGAACAGCGCAGTACACAAATGAGCTCCAGTGTTCGGTAAGATCCGAACTCTGGAGCTCTATTTGTGCTTGCGGGGGCGTGAAGACGAAGTCATAAATGACTTCTGTCACGCTCCCTTTTTATTAAGTTTACAAAACCATGTTTAGAAGCCAGACACCAACCAATCCGGCAATAACTGAAATTGACATCGATCGAGTAAAGTAAGCAATTACCATAACAATCAATGCAGCAACGATTTGGTCTGGATGATCATAGGGGACAAAATGGTAGCCCTTAGTAGTGATAAAAATATTTTTGATTACTAGTGCCGTAAACAAACTGATCGGTACATACTTCATCCATTCATTGAACCATTCAGGAATCTTCCTTGAGGAGAAGAAGTGGATCGGAAAATACCGTGGAATAAATGCCGCAAATGCTGCAAAAATAATTACAACGATATGATAAAGAATTTGATTACTGCCAATTCGGGATATTAAAAACTCCATATTACTAGTCTCCAATTATTCATGCTGACTCGATTTAGGTGCTTGTGAATTTGTTGATTGTTCCTTTGACTGCTCCTTCTTTTTCTCAAGAACCTGCTCTTCCTCAGCTTTTTGATCCTCAACCGTAATTCGAGTAGCCCGCGGACGGAAGAGTTTGGATAAGAACCAGTTATCATCTGGTTTCTTCGAGTGCTTACGAACAGCATTTTCAATCAAGAAACCAATAAATGAAGCAATCAAAGTAGCAATTACAACACCGATAATACTATGAGTAATTACCATGAAGAAAACAGCAAGCACTGCTGAAAGTAGGCAAATAATAAGGGTTAGGTGACTTCGCATCTGCATCACAATCATGTAAATAAAGAGTGCAGTCAAGGCAAAGTCAACTACTTCAAGATTAATCGAAATCGTACTTCCGATCAGTCCTCCAACCATATTGGAAACAGACCAAGAAATTAATGAGTAGTGTTCAACCAGCAACGCATCTTTTGGTTTCCATTTTTTATCGGTTGCAAATTTTAAATAGTTAACAGCATAGTTTTCGTCGTTCATTGACACAGCAAATAGCCAAATGAAATGCTGCGATTCGGATTTGATATATTTTGAAAGACTTGAGCCGAGCAAAGCATACCGCAATTCAAGAAAGAAAAGAGTCACGAAGATCGAGGTTAATGGTGCATGAATCGTTAACAGCGATGCCAAAATAAACTGGGCACCACCGGAAAAAACCACAATCGACACGATCAGCGTCATAATAAAGTTAAAGCCCGCAGCATGCAATAAGATACCACAAGCGACCCCAATCGGGATATAGCTCAAACAGAGTGGCATTGCAATGCCTAAAACTTCTAGCCAGCGTGCTTTTTCGGGATTAATTTGTTGCGCTTTAGCCACAGAATTTCCTCCAATAAAATGTGTTTATTGACTCTACAGCGAGAGTTAATACAACCAATCTTCAGTTTAACACATTCAAAATCAACTGAATATAAAAACACCAGGATTTAATTGATAAGTCCTGATGTTTTTCCTTGTTAATCTTTTTTTTGCGGTTGTTCTTGTTTTAACGGCAAAGTAACAATGAAGCTTGTCTCATTGTCATCAGAGGTTACTTGGACGCTTCCGTGGTGTAAATCAACAATGCTCTTAACGATTGCTAACCCTAATCCGGTTCCGCCCGTCGCCCGCGATCGTGAGCCTTCCGCCCGATAAAAGCGTTCAAACAAGTGATCAATTGATTTGGCCGGGATTGGTGTTCCGTCATTGCTGACTTTAACCACAACCTGATCTCGTTCTTGACGTGCCGTTACTCTAATATAACTTGCACCATTGCCATACTTTAAGGCATTAGCTACAAGGTTACTAAAAACTCGCCCTAATTTTTCTGGATCCGCTTCGATCATCAATGGGTTAGGCTTAACCGATGACGTAATTTCAATTCCTTTATGCTGAGCTTCTAATTCAAAGCTTGCCGTCAATTGTTCCAAAAGTTGGTTAAGGTCAATTTTCATTATATTAATCGGACTACCATGTTGCTGAACCTTAGTATACTCAAAAAGGTCTTCAACCAAGTTTTTCATTTGCTTAGCTTTTTCGTAAGCAATATGAGTATATTTAAGAATATCGTCTTCACTTCGGTATTGCTTATCCTCGATTAACCCTAAATAACCAATAATACTAGTTAACGGCGTCCGGAGATCATGACTAACATTCGTAATCAGCTCGTCCTTTGACTTTTCAATTTTCCGTTCATCATCCATTGACTGAACAGCACTATCCACCAGAGCGTTAACACTGGTAATCACATGTTGTTCACTTCCCTTTAGGCGAAACGGAATTCGGTGATCTAAATGTCCTTGAGCAATGTAGTGCAATTCCCGAATAATGTGATTCATCTGGTACAAGTGATATCGTCTACGTAATCGCCACCAAACGACCCAGATATCGATCACTACTAAAATAGCAATCAAAATCCGTTGGTAGCTCCAGATCTGCGCTTGCATTGGCCCAATTCTCATTGACTGCTTAATCATAAAGATACCACTAGTAATTCCTGGGTTACTCTGGATGATATCCTGAGCAAGAATGATAATGGCCATATCCAATAAGACAAGCAGGATGACCGTAATAACCCCTTCCAGGATTAATGAACTTTTCTCCCGTCCTGTTAGCTTCAAAGTTTCTCCTCCATAACCTTAAGCATACTAATTCTAGTGGTCTTCAACCTTATAGCCAACACCCCAAACTGTTTGAATCACTTTTTCACCATTGGTTGCTTCTTCAATCTTATCTCGAAGGTGACTAACGTGAACCATAACCGTCTTGGCAGAAACAACGCTTTCTTGTTGCCATACCCGTTCAAAGATGTCATCCGCAGAAAATACGCGGTTAGGATGGCTAGCCAAAAGGTAGAGAATACCAAATTCCAATGCAGTTAGTTGAATAGTATCTCCCTTAATCGTCTTAACCTCATGAGAATCCTTGTTAATTGTTAATGGACCGACATTTAAAATATCAGGAGTATCATTAGTTACCTCACCCTGACTCCGTCGTAAAAGAGATTTTACTCGTGCCATCACTTCTAGCGGATTAAACGGCTTAGTAACATAGTCATCAGCGCCACTAATCAATCCTTGAATCTTATCCATGTCCGCTGTCTTAGCTGAAAGCACAAGAATCGGAATATCTGAATCCTTTCGTACCTGCTTAATCACCTGCATCCCATCCATTTCAGGCATCATCAAATCCAAGATAATTAAGCCAATATCAGGATTAGTATTTAGTTTTGTTAATGCTTCCTTACCGTCATAAGCGGTGACCGGCTCGTAGCCTTCATTGCGGATATATATTTCTAACAATTGAACGATTTCTTTATCATCATCGACTACTAAAATCTTCATTCTTCATCCACCCCTTGAGAACATTCTTCTTAACTAACTATTATAAGCGTTTATTAATCCTAGCGGTGGTATTTCCAGGAATAGTTTAAAGAAAATTAGAAGAAGCTAGGAAACAACCTTCTTGGGAGCCTGGCGGGCTAACCTAGAAGGCTCCGGTTGTTTACCGCGATGAGACTATTTATGTTTAAAAAACAAGTTTGGAAAGTATATTCCTTCCAAACTCTCTTAATTTTAGTTATTCCCCTTCATCAATATCCATTGGCTCTAAACCAAGACTCTTTCGTAAAGTATTCGATACCCGTTGCCGTTCATTATAGGAAACATCTTGGAATGACTGACCATCGGAATCGTCATCAGTTCCTTGAACGTGGCCCTGCTGGATATTCTTTGTTGCCTTTCGATAAGACTTAGCAAGGGTCATCATGTTCTCAAAGGTTAAGTCAGTATGAGCATTCTTTGAAACCGTCTTTAAGAATTTTTGGTTAAGAACCGTCTTATAGGATGCGGATTTCTTAAGCAATGCCATGATAACCATCTTCTGTCGTTGCTGCCGACCGTAGTCCCCTTGCGGATCGTCGTATCGCATCCGGCAAAACTTTAGCGCCTTAGTCCCGTCCATGTGCTCAGGAACGCCCTTGGTAAAGGAATATCCTTCATATGTAAAGGTAAGCGGTGAGGTAACAGTTACCCCGCCGACTTGATTAATAGCTTGCTTCATCCCTGCCATATTAACCATAGTATAGAAGTCGATTGGGATATTAAAATACTTCTGAACGGTATTAATAGTTTCCTTAGTACCACCATACGCGTAAGCCGCATTAATTTTTGCTGGCGACTCATCTTCATATCCCGGCAAGTTAACCTTCATATCCCGGGGAATACTCATTAACGTGGTCTTCTTGGTTTGCGGATTGATAGTCATTACCATAATGGTGTCAGTCCGTCCCTTATAAGTCCGTCCCAAATCGCCCGTATCTGTTCCCAATAAAAGGATTGAGACTGGTCGTTTTTGTTCGAGGACCTTTTGCGCGTTTCGCCGTTTATTTGCCCCAGCTGATGTAAACATTTGATCACTTGTTTGCTTAGCGTTATACCAAGCAAGGCCTCCAAAGATCGCAACAAGAATCACCAAGATCAAAATAATAATTCCAAAGATCTTTCTTCCCCGGTGATGTTGTGGTCCGTTACCATTACCTTGATTGTTACCACCACGAATCCGGCGCTGATACTCTGCATGAGTTAACGGAAATTCACTTTCTGATTGATTACCCATCTTTTTCTCCCCAAATTAATTACTAATTTCAAAATTTATAAATCGATTCTAACACGATCCTTAGTTACAAGCACATTTCATTAATAATGCAAATTAAATAAACTAACGATTAAGTAAGTCATCCCACTTGCAATCACGGGCCCAGCAGCAACTCCCTTAAAGAGGACTACACCAATAATTGTTCCTAATACTAGCATTACAGTAATTTGAGGAACATTTGCTAGCTGATCAATCCCATATTTTGAAAGGATCGCAACGGCAATCCCGGCGATAATTGCAATCCAACCAGGAATTGATTTAAAAGCGGCTGTCAAATCAGTAAACCCAATCTGGCCTAACGCAATCGGTACCAAAATAGCAACAGAAATTATCGTAACACCCCAATTGATTCCCTTTGAACCAACTAACGATAACCATTTGGTAGTCATTGGCGTTAATTTCATAATCATCACAACAACGGTTGCAATAATTAGTGACATGTTTCGTCCCCAATATGCAATTGCTAAAATCAGGAGTAAGAATAACCAACTTTCCATCTAATTTTCCTTCTTTCATTTGGACACAAATAATCTCCAAGTATTCGTTAGTAGCGAACATTTGGAGATTTATTACTTAATTACGTTGAATATACATAGAATTAATTCTCTTAAAATCAATAATACACTTGACTTAACGTAGGAAAATATGCTTATCAGAAAATTGCTAGAGCTAACAAACTCCGCCTAGATGACATTCTACTACAACAAAGTCAAAACGTGTTCGCAGGGAAGGCCCCTATAGACAACAAACTCCCTCCCAGATGCTTCCAGCATCCAGTCGGGATAAATTGTTGTCTTACGAGCCTTCTATACCTGCTCACACTCTATTTGTAATTTGGCGCTGCCTTAGTGATTTGAACATCGTGAGGGTGAGATTCACGAAGGCCGGCGTTAGTAATTTGAACAAATTGAGCATTTTCAATCATCGTTGGAATATCTGGAGCACCAACATAACCCATTCCTGAACGAAGACCACCGTCAATTTGGAAAAGAACATCAGCCACGTCACCCTTGTAAGGAACACGAGCTTCAATCCCTTCTGGAACTAACTTGTTAGCTTCGTTAACGCCACCTTGGAAGTAACGATCTGATGAACCATGAGCTTGGGCCATTGCACCAACAGAACCCATCCCACGGTAAGCCTTGTACTTCTTGCCGTTATCTTCATAAATGTCACCAGGAGCTTCAGTAGTACCAGATAACATTCCACCAAGCATTACGGCATTTCCACCAGCAGCTAAGGCTTTAACAACATCACCAGAGTACTTGATCCCACCATCAGCAATAATTGGCTTACCGTATTCACGAGCAACTTGGGCAGCATCGTAAATTGCGGTGATTTGTGGGACACCAACACCAGCAACAACCCGAGTAGTACAAATTGAACCAGGTCCAATACCAACCTTAACAACATCAACCCCGGCATCATAAAGGGCCTTGGTAGCTGATCCGGTAGCAACATTCCCGGCAATCAATGTAACATCTGGGAAGTGATCACGAATTTCCTTAATCTTCCGTAATACACCAGCAGAGTGACCATGGGCAGTATCAATAACGATTGCGTCTGCACCGGCATCCAATAATGCTTGTGCCCGTTCAAACGTATCACTAGTCACACCAACTGCGGCAGCACAAAGTAACCGGTGTTGATCGTCAACTGCAGCCTTGGTTGCACTAGCTGGAACAACCACACTCTTAACGTTGGCTACTTCGCCTGCTTGAGCTTGGATGGACATGTTCTTGTGAACAACCCCAAGTCCACCTTGTAACGCCATCGCAATCGCCATTGCTCCTTCAGTAACGGTATCCATTCCGGCACTAATAATCGGAATGTTCAACTTAATGTTGTCTGCTAACTTCGTACTAAGGTCAACCTCATTTGGTAAAACGTGACTTTCTGCAGGAATCAGAAGGACATCATCAAACGTTAAACCCTTCTTGACAAACTTAGTATCCCAATTTGACATGTGACTAGACACTCCTTTTTTGAATTTTGATTAGGTATACTTTACTAGTAATTTTTCTAAAAATCAATAAAATCGGTAAATTATTTCTTAAACCAGCGAATAATGTTCGCTATTCATGGAATAATTACGAATTATTTACCTAAATCAACCGGTTTTTAAAATTAAAGTTCGGTTATTAAGTGGTTACACATTAGTTCTCACTTTGGAAATCCGCCTTTTATTCATTTCGAATTTCATGATAGAAACTCGTCCCGTTTTCCCCTTGAATATTAAAGTTATCCAGAATTGTGGCACCAAGATCAGCAAAGGTCTTTCGAACTCCTAATGACTGATTTTTCTCCTTCATCGTTGGTGAATAGACAAGGAGGGGAACATTTTCCCGAGTATGATCGGTTCCCCGGAATCTCGGATCATTCCCGTGATCAGCCGTAATGATCAATAAGTCATTCGGCCGCATTTCATCAAGAACATGACCAAGCCGTTGATCAAATTCCATTAGTGCCTGACCAAAGCCTTGAGGATTTCTTCGGTGACCATATTTTGCATCAAAGTCAACTAGGTTAGTAAAACAGAAGCCAGTGAAGTCTTCTTGCATTACCTCATCTAAGTGATCCATCCCATCCGCATTGCTTTCATTATGGAATCCCCGATCAATCCCTTTGCCGGAGAAAATATCATTGATCTTACCAATCCCAATCACATCGTAACCGGCCTCCTGTAGCCGCTCCAAATCAGTTTTCCCCGTTGGCGCTAAGCTAAAATCATGCCGGTTAGCAGTCCGGACAAAGTGATCGCGATCTGGTCCAACATAAGGCCGTGCAATTACTCGACCGACCGTATATTCTGGCCCATTTAATAGCGTTCTTGCATATTGGCAAATCTTATAAAGTTCGTTAATCGGGATCACCTTTTCATGAGCAGCAATCTGCATTACCGAATCTCCCGAAGTATAAATGATTAATTCTCCGGTTTTCATTTGGCATTCACCATAATCGTGAATTACTTGGGTTCCAGAATATGGTTGATTAACAATTACTTTTCTCCCAGAAAATTTTTCAATTTGCTTAATCAGTTCTTGAGGGAAGCCATTAGGAAAGGTGTTAAGTGGTTTAGGTAGTGGCAACCCCATCATTTCCCAGTGACCATTCATACTATCCTTTCCAGCTGACACTTCTGCCATCCGTCCATAGTCGCCAATTGCTGGAGTAGCAACGGAGACTCCCTTAATTGGTATCTCCCGAAGATTACTCAAGCCCATTTGACCTAAATTTGGTAGTTGGAGTTTGTCCTGATAATGTTCACCAACATGACCAAGGGTATCAGCACCAACATCATCAAATCTAGCTGCGTCCTCTGCCTGTCCAGTCCCCACTGAATCAAGGACGATTACAAACACTCGTTGATATGCCATTATTACACTCTTTCTTATTATTCTGATGCTTCATTAAGGAGCTTAACTGATGCAGAAACTCCCAGGCGGTCTGCACCGGCATCGATCATCGTCATTGCTTCATCATAGCTATGGATCCCACCAGCGGCCTTAATCTTAATCGCATCACCAACTGTTTGGCGCATCAATTCAACATCTGCCACTTGGGCACCAGAGGTTGAGAAGCCCGTAGAAGTTTTTACAAAGTCAGCTTGACCAGCAACTGTTAACTGACATGCGCGAACCTTTTCTTCGTCAGTTAGTAGGGCTGTTTCAATAATTACTTTCAAAATCCGGTGCTCACAATGGACTTCATCCGCAACAGCCTTAATATCAGCTACCACAGCATCATCGTGTTTGGCTTTCAGTTCACCAATATTAATCACCATATCTAATTCGTCTGCACCATCTTTAATTGCCTGACGACTTTCAAAAACTTTACTGGCTGTCGAAGTAGCACCAAGCGGAAACCCAATCACTGTGCAGGTATTGATTTCCGTTTCAGATAGTTTCTGGTGAACATGCTTTACCCAGTACGGATTAATACAAACAGAAGCTGTCTGGTACTTAATTGCTTCAGCTACAGTTTGATCAATCATTGATGCAGTTGCTTCAGGTTTAAGCATTGTGTGGTCCAAATATTTTGCTAATTGACGTCGCTTTAGTTTCATCATTTTCCACCTCAGTCTAATTTATGTATCCGCTTACATAATATCAAACAAAAAAGCGAGCGTCCATTGCTCAGTATTGTCAGTATGCAACGAAAGCTCGCTAATATTATTTGACTATTTTCTTCTGTTCCCATAGAAGGAACCAGTAATGTGGTATTTACGACGGAAGACAAGATCGCCCGCAAAGGCAATTACCCCAAGGATAATGTATGCCCAAGCATTTAATCGAGGGTTAATTGCATTAGGTAATAGACTGGAAGCCATGTAAACGGCCAACCAAACAACCAATCCGAAAGCAATGGTTAAGATCCGGAACCAAAGTGGTTTTGCTTGAACCCACTTGCCGTTCTTCTTTACTGGTTGCAGTTGTGAAGCAACATACCCAAACAGAAGTCCACCAGAAACTGCTACCAAAATAATGGCAAGTAAACCACTGCTACCATAATGAGTCATCTTCATTGCTGCTGGTGAGATCCAGAACATTAACCCGAACATAAAGGTAAAGATACTGAAGAAGATCAACATATTATCAATAGCCAGTAACTTAATCGACTGCTTAGTCATATGGTTAGGCTGATTATTTTTCTTGGGATCCTTTAATTCTTTAACATACTCAGTCGGTGTACCGAAAAGTGCTTTAGCAGTTTTACCGGTCTTTTGCCCTTCTTTAAGTTGAGTAATAGTATCCTGAATAATTTCAGGACGCTTCTCCTTAGCAACTCCTTGACGTTCAAGCTGCTTATTTAGCTGAAAAACGAACTCTTCATTCTTTTTTGTTAAGTTATGCTTACTAATTGCATTTCCCGCTTCTCGCCGGTCTTCTTTTAAATGTTCTTTTTGTCGTTGACCGGCTTGAGCGTTTCGTGGTTGATTTTCGCTCACAATGAGACTCCTCTCTTTATCTCTTAGTATGGGGTTGGTTGGTTGAAATGTGCTTCGTCGTGACCGCAACTTCCGCCTAGCTAACTTCTAGGCAACTAAGTCGAGATCTGCGCAGTAGCTGATTGACTTCTTTCATCAACGAGTTGATAGCAAGAAGCCTAATCAGTCTTGCGAGGGTTCACAAACGAATACAAGTTTTCTGGTTCACTCCTTCGCCAGGGCCTTGCTAGAGTTCTAGGCTACATAGTCGAAATGTGCTCGCCCTAACCTTCCTCGAGCTAACGACCTCCACCTCCGACGGCAAAACGCCGTTCGGTGGAGAAATCGTTAGCCACCGGAAGGTTTTAACGGGCTCGCACTCTAGACGTTGAACCTAAACTCCACAATGTCGCCGTCTTGCATGACGTAATCTTTTCCTTCAAGGCGGAGTTTACCAGCTTCCTTGACAGCAGCTTCAGATCCAAGTTTGTCGAGATCGTCAAAGCTCATAACTTCGGCACGGATAAAGCCCCGTTCGAAGTCGGAATGGATGATTCCGGCTGCTTGTGGTGCCTTGGTGCCCTTCTTGAAAGTCCAGGCACGGGTTTCGGGACCACCAGCGGTAAAGAAGGTTTCAAGACCAAGAAGCTTGTAGGCAGCTCGGATTAACCGGTTTAATCCAGGTTCCTTAACACCTTCCATTTCAAGGAAATCAGCCTTGTCCGCTTCATCCATTTCAGCAATTTGTTCTTCGGCAGCAGCGGCAACTCCAATTACTTCACCATCACCCTTAACATGTTCTTTAATTTGATCCATGTACTTGTTAGCATCTGGATCTGCCATGTCATCCTCAGAGATGTTAGCAACATAAAGAACTGGCTTACTGGTTAACAAGAAGAGACCCTTAACAATCTTCTTTTCATCATCACTAAAGTCAATTGACCGAACGCTCTTCCCGTCTTCAAGAACTGGTTTGATCTTGTTAAGAACATCCAATTCTGCTAGGGCATCCTTGTCACGACCCTTAGCAGCCCGTTGAACCTTAGAAAGACGCTTGTTAACGGCATCCAAGTCAGCCATTACCAATTCCAGGTTGATGGTATCAATATCATCGATCGGGTCAACCTTCCCGGTAACACTAGTAATATCATTATCATCAAAGGCCCGAACAACATGAACAATCGCATCGGTTTGCCGAATGTTTTCCAAGAACTTGTTACCAAGACCTTCACCCTTGCTGGCACCCTTAACAATCCCGGCAATATCAGTAAATTCAAACGTTGTTGGAACGATCTTCTTGGCTGGAATAATTTCATCAATTCGTTTAAGACGGCTATCGGGAACCTCAACCATCCCCACATTTGGATCAATCGTGGCAAATGGGTAATTAGCCATTTCAGCTCCTGCTTTAGTAATCGCGTTGAATAGGGTTGACTTACCAACGTTTGGTAATCCAACAATCCCTGCAGTTAATGACATAAGTTGTTCACTTTCCTTTTCAATTTAATTTTTATTTCTAATCTTTAGACTCAGCGGCTTTTTCCAGAACCTTCTTAAAGCCCTTATCAAACTTTTGCCGCGTCATCATCACAATGTGGCCGCAACCGGTGCACTGAATTTTAATATCCGCACCGACACGTGTGATTAACCACCGATTGGTACCACACGGATGTTGCTTCTTCATCATTACAATATCGCCCTTATCATATGCTGCCATCAGTGATTATCCTCCTTAATCTAACGAAATATTTAATACTTCTAAAATCCGGTTAAAGTCATCGGCAGAAGTGTACGGAATTTCAATTTTCCCAGCATTTTTCTTCCGACTCGGCGCCACCGCAACCTTTGTTCCAAACTTACTTTGTAATTGGGATTCTGCTTCACGAACATAGGCTGGTTTTCGTTGGCGACGCTTTGCCCGTTTCTTTTCAGCTGTCCCGTTCATTTGGGCAACTAATTCTTCAAGTTGACGGACAGTTAAATTCTTTTCAACTGCCTGCTTAGCAAGTTTAACCAATTGCTTGCGATCTTTCAAACCTAATAACGTTCGTGCTTGACCCATTGATAACTTCCCGGCAGAAACCAGTTCCTTAATCTCACTTGGTAAGCCTAGCAATCGCAGGTAGTTAGCAATATATGGACGGCTCTTCCCTAATCGTTCCGCAACCTGAGCTTGAGTAAGGGACAGCTTATCCATTAATGTCTGGTAAGCTTGGGCCTCTTCCAGCGGCGTTAAGTCTTCCCGCTGCAGGTTTTCCAAAACAGCAACTTCCATCATCTTTTCATCACTCATGGTTCGAATGATGGCCGGAATCGTTGTTTGTTTAGCAAGCTTAGATGCTCGGAAGCGCCGTTCACCAGCAATTAATTCATACCGTTTTAACTTTGGATCTGGCTGACGAAGAATAATCGGCTGAAATACTCCTGATTCTTGAATTGAGGATGCCAACTCCCGGAGCGCCTTTTGATCAAACGTCCGTCGTGGCTGATATGGGTTAGGGCGAATCAGCGATAGTTTAACATCTTGAACCGTTTCGTTGTCGTTAATCTCATTAAAGTCATTTTCTTCGAAGAGCGCTTCAATCCCGCGTCCTAGTCCACTTTGTTTATTTTTCGCCATGACGAGCTAACACTTCCTTTGCTAATTGTTGATAAACTTTCGCCCCCGTTGACCGTTTATCATAATCAACGATCGCTTGTCCATGACTTGGTGCTTCGGATAAACGAACATTTCGTGGAATAATCGTTTCATAGACCTGGTCACCAAAGTACTTTTTGACCTCCGCATTAACCTGCTGACCCAAGTTTGTCCGCTTATCGTACATCGTCAGTAATACTCCTTCAATCTTCAAGGCAGAATTGAAGTGTTTGCGGACCAGCTTAATGGTATTTAATAACTGACTTAACCCTTCAAGGGCATAGTATTCACTTTGAACCGGAATCAGGATCGAATCACAAGCGGTAAAGGCATTAATCGTCAACAGGCCAAGAGAAGGCGGGCAGTCAATCAGAATATAGTCATATTCATCTTTAACATCACCGAAAGCATCCTTCAGCCGAGTTTCCCGAGCCATCAGGTTAGTTAATTCAACTTCCGCACCAGAAAGAGCAATTGTCGTCGGAACGATATCTAGGCCCTGATGACTTGAGTGCAAGATCACGTTTTTTAAATCAACATCATTGATTAGAACATCATAAACACTCTCATTGATATCTTTCTTATCAATCCCCAAGCCACTTGTGGCGTTTCCCTGAGGATCAAGATCAATCAGGAGGACTTTTTTGCCAGCATCTGCTAAACAAGCTCCTAGGTTAACGCTTGTTGTTGTCTTACCGACGCCGCCTTTTTGGTTTGCTAATGCAATAACATACCCCATTTTTCTGCCTCCTACTGCTTCTTCGGAATTTCAATAACTAATTGGTAAGTATCATCATCATCTTTTTCATGAGTTGTAATGGTAAAGCCATTATCAGTAGCTAGCTTAATAGACTTCTTAATGGTGTTTAAGGCTAACCGGGCATCACTAGCCATAGCTGACTGTTTTCCTGCAACACCCTTCTTTTTACGCTTACTAGTCTTCTTTTTCTTTGGAGTCGCCTTCTTTGGACTTTCAACTACTTCTTCATTAACTGGTTCCGTAGTTGGCACCCCTTCAAGATCAGCTAATTCTTGCCGTTTCTTCTCGGCCCGTTGCTTAGCTAGTTCTGACGGTAATGGTCGCCCAAGAGTCCGAGCAACTTCATCTTCAGTCTGGCGAACTGTCAGCCGTTCATTAACGACTCGCATTAACATTTCTCGTTGTTGTTTTTCATCCAGATCCAGCATTGCCCGACCATGCCGTTCAGAAATCCGGTGATCGAGAATTGCTGTTTGGACCGGTTTAATCAGCTTCAGTAAACGGAGCTTGTTAGCAACAAAGGACTGACTCTTCCCCATCCCCTTTGCTAACGCTGCTTGTGTCAGGTGGTTCAAGTCCATTAGTCGACGGTAAGCCTGCGCCTCTTCAACGGAACTTAATTGTGATCGTTGCAGATTTTCAATCAATGCTAATGAGGCAGTCTCTTTATCGCTCATCTTTTCAACAATTGCTGGAACGGTATCCCAGTTTAATAATTTCACTGCACGATACCGCCGTTCACCGGCAATAATTTCATATTTTGCTGACTCATATTCACGAACAACGATTGGTTGTAGCAACCCGTGTTCATCAATTGTTTGCGCTAATTCACGGATTGCATCTTGATCAAAGACTTTCCGTGGCTGATACCGGTTTGGGATGATTTGATCAACCTTAATCTCAACAACCTTATTCTTTGTATCGCCAGAGTGATCCTTACCGATACCGAATAATGAAAACGCCATATTCTCTCTCCCTCACTTTTATTGAATTGGTTTCTTACTTGGCAATCCAGGACGTCGTGGAAACTTCTTGGGAGTAGCTGCAACCTTATCAATAACAACAATATTCCGTTCTTCATCAGTTTCCGGCAATTCCAATTTAACCGTCTTTCGAATTTGCCCGCCAAGCTTCTTGATTGCTGTTCCGCCTTGTTGAATTTCTTCTGGAGCGGCACTTGCTTTGTAGGCAATAAATTCACCACCAACTTTTACTGCTGGCAAACATAATTCACTCAGAACCGCTAACCGCGCAACCGCCCGTGCCGTGACAATGTCGTATTGTTCACGATGATCGCTTCTTTTATCACTAAAAGTTTCAGCGCGATCGTGAACAAGGGTGACATTAGATAACCCTAGTTGAGCTACTAATTCTTGTAAAAAGATAATCCGCTTATTTAGTGAATCCACTATCGTAACCTTTAGCTGTGGAAAAGCAATCTTTAATGGAATCGATGGGAAGCCAGCACCAGCACCAATGTCACAAAGCGTTAATTCATCAGTCATTAACTTTGGCTCTGCAAATGCTCCGCTGATAGAATCAAAAAAGTGCTTAAGGTAGACTTCCTTCTTCTCAGTAATTCGTGTTAAGTTAACATGCTCGTTAGTTGCGACTAGTAAGTCGTAATACTCAGCAAACTGCTTCATTTGCGCGCTACTAAGGTTAATTCCCTGTTCCGCAAGCGCCTGCTGAAATTGTTCTGGATTCATTTTAACTTCTCCTTTCGTGAAACAATATTGTTTCACGTCTTTTACTACTGTAACTTAATTACTAGGTTTTTTCAAGGGGGAAAATAGATAGAATGCGAGCCAGCAAAGGACTTGCGGAAAGCTAACAATTTCTCCCGACAACGGCGTCTTGCGCCTAGGAGGGAGGTTGTTAGCTCTAGCAAGTTCCTGGCGAACAGATCTTGACTCTGTGACAGTAGAACTTTATCTCGAGAAAGCTTAGGCTGAACACGTTTAGACTCAACTGCAGTAGTTCCTCGTTCACCACATCCATCAACTCTACCCAAAGAAAAAAGGCCAACATTTTACTGCCAGCCTTTCGCCCCTGCCAAGGATCACCATTCTATAATTTTTCTTAAACTGACGCAATTGCCCCACTCTCTAGTCGCCTTTCTACATAATTCACGATATAATAATTATAGTTGTATGTATTCGCTTCCAAGTAAATTGAAAGGGGCTTATATAATGGTAGAATCTGTTAAAATTGGTCATTCTGATGTTGTCGCAAACCCTCTTGGCCTAGGTACTAACGCGGTTGGTGGGTATAACCTTTTCCCCGATCTCAAAGATGAAGATGGGATCAAATTGGTTAAGGCTGCTCTTGATAACGGGATCAACCTCTTAGATACGGCCTATGTTTATGGTCTTGGTCACTCAGAAGAATTAGTTGGTCAAGCAATTAAAGGCTACGATCGTCATAAAATTGTCATTGCCACTAAGGGCGCCCATGATTTTTCTACTGGGGAAGAAGTGATCAATAACGATCCAAAATTTTTAACCGACCAAGTAAACAAGAGTCTTAAAAGATTAGGAACGGATTACATTGATATTTACTACATTCACTTCCCTGATCATGACACGCCAAAAGCTGAAGCCGTTGGTGCCCTGCAAAAGCTGCGAGAAGAAGGAAAAATTCGAGCGATTGGTATTTCTAACTTTAGCCTAGACCAGATCAAGGAAGCTAACGCGGATGGTTACGTTGATGTCGTTGAAGACGAATTTAGCCTCCTTCACCAAGATCATCTGACAGAAGGGATGCTCGATTACCTGCATGATAATCAAATCAGCTTTGTTCCGTACTTCCCATTAGCTTCAGGATTATTAACGGGTAAATATGTTAAGGATGTTAGTTTCCCTGAAGATGATATTCGGAGTCAAATCGCTGACTTTAAAGAACCACGATACAGCAGCATTCTTGATGCCGTTGATAAAGTTCGTGACATTGCGGATGCTCATCACGCTACCGTTGCTCAGACCATTTTAGCTTGGTACTTAAAGAATACGCTCATCTCTGTTGTGATTCCTGGCGCCAAGAAGGCCAAGCAAGTTATCGCTAACGCTAAGGCAATGGACATTACCTTAACGGATGATGAGTACCAGACCATTGAATTAGCTTTCAACCACTTTAAGAATACCAAGAGCGGTAAATCACTAAAGGATCCAGACTAATAAATAATTGGTAATAGTTAGAGGTCGAGAAAAGACAAAACGTTTTTCTCGACCTCTATTCTGTTTACTGACTTATTATTCTTCTTTTTGACCAAATCCCAGCATCGCTAAAAAGCTCTTACCAAGGACGCCTGATTGCTTTTTCGGTTGATGGTTATTGGTTCGACGACTAGCACTCCGCGAATGGCTTGCCGTGGTTTGCTTCCGCGATGAAGGATGCATTTCAGCCCGTGATGGCTGCTGTTCTTTTTTTCTTTGTACCTGGGGACCGTTCCATTCAACCTTAGGCTGTTTTGCGTTATTTTGCTCTTCTTCGGAAGTTGCAAAGATTGGCTTCACCTTTTCACCATCAATCTTTGGTGGACGTGGTGGTTTTGGCCGAGCAACCTGACTTTCTTGCGATTGTGCTACCGTAGATTCGTTTGTCTCAATACTTTCTTGCTCGTTTTGCGTTTCACTTACCGAGCTTCGGTATGCTTCACGGGTTAGCGATTGCTCAACATTCGTTGTTTCAATTTTGTGATTGTTAGATGCCAGTGAAAGTGAGTTAGCATCTAACTCCTGTTGAAGCTTAGACAATTCTTGATTCAATGCCATCAAAGAATCAAGAGGACTTTCCGTGTTTTCAGAATTCATTTCTGAACTTTGAACTTCTTCCTCTTCTAAACTTTCTGATGTTTGAGAACTAGCTGACGAAAAATCCTGAGCTAATGTTAAGGACTGCTTCAAATCATCACGGGTTAATGTAATTGCTTGTGACCCCAAATCAGCAGCAGATGAATCTGGCACCTTACTTTGAACCGTAATTTGTGGTGCTGATTCAGCATTCGTTAATGAATTACTTGCTATTGATACTGAATCATCCTCATTTTCTTGTTCAGTATCAGTATGGATGTCAAATACCGGTTGCTTGCTAACAAGCGCTTGCTTACCGGATGTTTCTAGATTTTCTTCATCTGTTCCTACTTGATCAGTTTGACCACTTTTGAACGAAAAAACGAGGCGCTTTGCTGAAGAACCCTCCTCAGTATTAGCTGTTTTTTTGACATTATTAATATCAAACGAAATCTTTGCTTTGGCATTGCTTCCTGAATCGTTATTGCTCACAGTGATTAACCTCCCCATAAACTTCCAATATATTTTATCACTCTTTACAGGCTTAAAAGGAATCTCCAGAAAATTCTTAAACATCCTTTATGATTCAAAAAGCTCCATTCAGAAATTCATCAAACTTCTAAATAGAGCTTCTTCAGTTAAATCTTTAATTTAAGGTTAGAACTTTTTCTCATTATCATGACGCTTCATCAAAGCGCCTAAACCAAGCACACTTAATAGACTAGCAAATCCTAATCCAATTAAGCCAGTCTTTTGTTCATTACCCGTTTGCGGTAATGCCTTAGTTGTCGACTTCGATAAAACTGGACTAACCGTTGCAGCCGGTTGACTAACTTGTTCCTTAGTTACCTGAACTGAATTAGTCGGTTGAACTGCTTGGCTTGACGTTGCTGGTTCATTTGGTAATTCTGGTTGAACAGGTTCGGTTGGTGTTACTGGTTCAACTGGAATTACTGGCTTTTCAGGAGCTGTCGGTTGGGCTGGTACTGTCGGTTGCTCAGGCTGCGTTGGCTGTGTAGGAGTAGTTGGTTGTTGACTCTTAGTATAGATCACCGTAATTACCACATCACCGCTATTAGCAGAAACTGTTTGTTCAGCAACCTGTGATTGATCTGGTGTTGCTCCAGCGATAACTGGAGATTGAACTGCCTTAAATTCAGCACTAGCCGGTGCCCATGCATTCCAGGTCGTCTCCCCTGTTGTCAGATTCTTCGTTCCAGTTCGGGTAAAGACTTCACTAGCAACATAATCTTCACGAGCCTTAGTTCCGTCACTGTAAACGTAGTGAATTGTTTCCGTGACGGTCTTACTGTCTGAAACCTTTTCTGTCGTTGGTGTTACTGGTTCGTCCTTTGCGTAGGTTACGGTAACTTCAATATTGTTAGAGTCACTCTTAATCCCGTCAAATGCCTTAACTTGGTTGCCTTTAAGGGCATTCTGAGCATCACTCGTTACTGCTGAAACTACATGGTAACCATTAACTTGTGGGTTAGCGACACTTGCAAAGCTACCCGTATCAGTAGTATCACCATTAAGGTGCCAGCCGCTAATGTGATCAAGTTTTGAGTCAACCAAATCACGATAACTACCATCGTTTGCCACAAATGTTAAGCGTGCTTGATGAGCAGAAAGTGCAGTTGGCGTGCCAACATAGTGGATTGTTTCGGTAATGATCTTGTTAACAACTGGACCATGATCATGCTTGAAATGCAACGTAAATACTTGGTTAGTATTGTCGTCATCATCAAAATTGCCAAAGACCGTTGACCAATCAGTATTATCGGAAATCTTTACCTGGTTATTATTAGTTGCCAGCAGAAGCATTAGTAATGCAGTCTTATTAATATTTTCAGTTCCGCTAGTCATCTTTTCTAGAAGGTAGTGTTGATCCTCTAGCTTCTTAATTGAACTAGCAATCTCTGCAAACTTAATTGGCGTACCGCTAAGACCGGTAGCTGTAACTGAATTACCAATTGCCGTACCTTGTTCATCGTCGTCAACGAGATTCAAAATAGCAGTTTGCTCAGTCGCATTTTTGGTGTAGTAAACGTTGATTGGAGTAAGAGTTACATTGGCCTGATCCTTCAAACTAGTCATATCAACCTTTGGTGCAGCAACAGTAGTCTTGTCTGCCGTATAACCATCAATTATAGGTGAATCAATAGAAGCTAGCCCATCTTTGGTTGTCCAACCAGCCTTGTCCCATTGTGTTTGGTTGCTTACAAGATCCTTAGTTCCTGTCCGGGTATAGGTAGCCGTCTTGGTATATGGAGCATGGGCTTGCTTCGTACCTTGATAAAGGTAGTTAATCGTCTCAGTTACTTGAGCGTTTTCCATTACTGATTGTGTCTGGTGCTTCAAGTAAATTGTGAATGATTGATTCTTGGCCTTGTCCTGATCAAAGTTACCAAAAACAGTAGTCCAATCTTGTCCTAGATTATTATCAGAATCTGCATCATTAACAACTTTAGCTACTGTATATCCTTTACTGTTTAAAGCACTAACAATCTGAGTAACAGTTTGATTCTTAGCGTTCTTAAAGCTAATTGGTGTATTCGAATCGCCTTCAGCAGAAATGGATTCTTCTGGGTTCTTAGTTTCATCCCCAGTAGCATTCTCATCGACAAAGTTAAGCGTTGCCTTTTGCTGATCAATACTGTAAGTAACGGTAAACGTATTTCCTTGATCTGCTCCTTTCTTCAATTCATTAAGTTTAACCTCAGGAGCTTCAATTTTTGCATAATCAGGCGTGTACCCAGGAATTTTTGGCGAAGGCACATCAACAAATGCCGTACTATCAGTCATCTGCCAACCGCCAAGATTATCACTAGTTGCATTATTCCACTTAGTCACACCAGTTACCAGATCCTTAGTACCAGAATGGCTATATGTAATTTTCTGATTGTATGGATCAGCTGCTTTAGTTTTATCACTATAAACATAATTGATCGTCTCAGATGCTGTTGCATTTTCTGTTACTAGCTGAGTAGCGTGGGTAAAGTGGATAGTAAATGATTGGGTAGTTTGATCATTAGAATCGTAAGTACCGAAGATCGTTGTCCAATCAGTTGAAGATGGATTAGTTACTACACCGCCTTTTGCAAGAACATAATGGTCGTTTTCAAGTCCTTCAACAATCTCGGCAACCGACTTTCCCTCTCGATTTTCAAAGCTAATTTCACTCCCAGCATCGCCTTGTGCAGAAATTGAAGCTGGCATCTTGGTGCTGGAAGGATCATCGTCGTCGACAAAATTAAGCTGAGCTTGTTGAGCGGCATTTGGAACATAAACATAATTGATAACAATATTTTGTGCTCCAGCAGTTCCTGTTGCGTTAGTTGGTGTTTCCTGCAAATGGTAATTTTGTGGAATTTCAGTTGTACTTAACGGATCTGTACTATAGTTCTTTCCAGATTCTACATTAACATTTACTGAACCTTTAATTGGTGTTGGCGTTCCATCCGTATTCTTTTTCAGCCAATTAGTAGTTACTTGAACATAACGATCAACATGAAGTGGCATTACCCCATTATTATTAAACGTGGATCCTTTATGATCACCCGTAAAGAGGTTTTGCAGATCATAATCAACCGATTCCTTACCATCTCGCATTCCACTAACAGTGAATGGGATATAAGCATTAATAACCGCACCATTCGTTAACTTATTGGACTTAAGCAATACCGCACGAACCTTTGACCAGTCAGTAATCTGATCAGCAGTTACAAAATTAGTTAGATCAGCTTCGGTTAGGCCGTTTTCTTTTGTAACCGGTGTTAATGAATACAGTAATTCTGAACTACCAGTATTATCACCAACCATGATTCCCTTGCCAGTCAGACTAAGAGTGATTGGATTACCGTTTGCAGTAGCTGGTAAATTAATAACGTTATACGAGTAATTTGAAGTTCCGCCATCAGTTAACATATTAGTCAACCGAATTTGACCATTAGAATATGTTGCGTCAGGAACCCCATTTTGGTTAGCACTGTAAGTAAAATTAGTTGATCCGGTTACAAAAGCGTCATGGTAACTAGCTTCATGATTATTTTTAATTCCACTATCTGAACCGTAACGGGATTGTCCAAGGAAAGTATATTGAGCATCTGCATATCCCGGATTCCAAGTATTACTTTCTGGCATTACTTCATATGTTCTTCCACCCAATGTAATTGTTCTAAAATCAACGCCTTGATTTGCATCACTTGGTACCAGAGTCCCCTTTTTAGCTATTTCCATTATGAGAGCTATACCTTGTGGATATCCCCAATTATGACCATATTGATAGGTAGCAGGGCCTTGATTACTATTAATGCCCAAACTAATTGGAACATTATCAGCCTTTTGAACATATACCGGACTACCATTGTAATCGTTGCCTGGGGTAAATGACAAATCTAAACGATAAACATATTCACCAGCTGGACCAATTGCTCCTAAAGAAGTTATTTTTGCCTGCGGATTACTTAAGTATTTGCCTTTGTACATCACTCCCATATCACTTTCCAAAACAACATGGAAGCCAGCAGGAATTACTAGTAGATATGAGCTGGGCCGATTAAGCTCTTCTTTAGAATGAGCGATTTCATACCCAATTTTGCCCTTCAATGTGGCTGTACCTGTAGCATTTTTATCATAGTTTCCATTAATGAAATCATAACTACGGCCAGTAAAGCTCAAATTTTGTTCAATTGGGTCTGGAGCAACAATCTTAATGTCCTTCGTATCCGACTTTACAAATCCCTGATCCGAGGTAACCTTATAACCATATTCCGCCTGGTCACCGACTTTTTTGGTGGTTGCTGCCGATAAGATTGCTCCTTTGTCATTTAGGTTGATATTGAATCCTGAACCAGCTTGAATTTGGTCAAAACTAATATCAATTGCTTTAATATTTGAACCATCACTAGCGTTCGGATCGTTAATTTTTGCATTATAACTATTATTATCACTACCTGGAACAGCAGCAGTATTGAGATTAATCTTTGAACCATTTACTAATGTTGCTGTTACTGTAAAGCCTTTATTTTCGCTAGTGGTTGTTAAGTTAATCGGTCCCCTAAAAATGGTCCCTGGTTCAACATCAAGGTGTAGTTTGACATTAGTTTGTACAATGTTACCGTCATTTTTAAGGTTAAATGACCAACCATCAGGATACTTATACTTATCAGTTTCATCTGATTGGTGTTTCCCGTTAGCTGTCCCATTATCAGTTGCTACCTTTTCAGGTAAATTCATTGTTGGTGTAATTCTAGACCGTTGTTCATCAGTAACTGGTAAATTAATTGCTTGAGTCGTGCCATTAAAGGTATGGACAAGTGCCTCTAACTTCCCATTATTTTCAGTTTGGTATTTAACATCAACCTTAAAATTATTTTGCTCAGCAGATAAGGGTTTCGTATATGTTCCCCAGAAAAGGATCAGGTTGCTATTTAAAAAGCCCTTCCCGTTATCAATACCAATTATTACTGGAGTACCTGCACCATTCGGTTGACTAATCGAAGTAAGTCTTTCATTAGTCAAAGTTTGATCTGTATTTCCATAATCAGTTGGAGAAACGAACCCATAAGCACCATTTGATTCTAATTGAAATCCCTCAGGAACCTGAACAGTAACTGTCCCCTTAAAGTTATCCCCATCATTAGCACCGGTATTAGGAAGGTTAACCGCAATTGCATATTTCTGTCCTTGAACTAAATTACCATGTTGGTTGGGATCAACTGAAACTTTAGAATCCGTAATCACAGCAGGCTGATCAATCGTATAAACTAATTGAGCAATTTTATTACCATTTTTTTCAACTTTAACAGCGTACTTATTTCCGGCAGGTAAAAGTGCCCAGTCGTTAACTAACGGTTTCAGAATAATATTTAAACTATATGAATTATTAGACTTAGCAGTAAAACTGTAAGTAAATGATTGTCCAGAGTCAACCTTATTTTCAACGACTGATACTCCCATTGAAGGATCGCTATCTGCCGAAGCATCGAAAATTTCTGGAGTAGTTACTGTTACATTATCGCCCGCTTTTGCAACAATACTAAAAGCTAACGTACGTCGGTCTTGTTGTTGGCCATGAGTTAGAGTAACCTCAGTTTGCCCATTATCAGTGATTTCAGCATCGGCAGTTTGAGCTAATTTAGCTTGAACTTGCTTAGCATTAGCTTGACTAGTAACAGATTCCGTTGCTTTCTTTACATTTACCGTCTGGGTAGCAGAATTATGATCACTAACGGGAGTAGTAGATTGACTAGTTGTTGACCTCCCCTCAGTAGGCGTAGCAGTCGTTTGCTTAGTCAGTTGAACAGCGTTCCCAGTTGTAGCAGGTTGATTTTCCCCTGTTGAAGTTACCTGTTGTGATACTGGCTGTTCTTCTGTTGAGGAACTTGCCAAAGTATCAGCCTGTGCCACTTGAGTTCCCATAAAGAAAGTTGTTCCAAGCAGAACAGAAGCCACACCAATCGATAATTTGCGTAAACCAAACCGTTGACATTGATTCATGTTTTTTTCTGTTAATATTTTCACATTATTTTTCGATAACATTTCTGATACTCCCTCAAACTATAACTCAATTACTCCATTTTCTTATTATTGTAAATCTCTTAAAGCCAAAACTAAATTAATTAAATCGGTATTTATTAAACTTTTGTTCACAAATACTGAAACAACAATACTAACTCGCCTTATCAGTTGAAAAACATATGAAATATTTTTCCCATGTTCTTCTAAAACTGTTATCCGCATCACTTATTTTTATAAAAAGGGAGTTTTAGCCACAGCCAAAACTCCCTCTAACATTATGAACGTTTATCTAGGATCGTAATTTTACACAATTATAATTTGCTTTTTCTTTATTGTTAAACAAGTTTCAAGTGAAGTTGGTTATCACCGATCAAGCCCGACTTCTTCATGAAGAAGTAAAGTGCCACTGACATTACAGCTGGAGCAACAACCCCGAGTGCCATGTAAGTTGCGAATTGGTCCCATCCCCGAGAAAGGTAAGCGATCGGGGCAATCAATGAGTTCAATCCCAAACCACCAAGCGTGTATGTTGAGCGGAAGTTAAAGAGCACGGTTGCTAGTGGTGCACAAACCGCTGCGGAAACAACTGATGGTACTAAAAGGTATGGGTTGATCAAGATATTAGGGAACTGAACTTTAGGGGTAACTAATCCTTGAGCGATATTAGCTCCGAGATTATTTTGACGCCAGGACATTGCGGTAAAGGCAACGAACTGAGCAGTTGTTCCGATTAAAGCAGCCGCAGAAGAAACAGGGTCAAGAGTTAGAGCAACGGCTAGGGCAGCTGAAGAAGCTGGAGTCATTAAGAACAAGGCCCAAACAACAGAGATAACAGCGGAACCAAGTACTGGTGATACTTGCATTGAGTGAGCGATGTAAGCAGAAACGGCTAACAATGCTGGAGTTACTACCGCCGCAACCATTAAGCCAAAGCTAATTCCAACTGCTAAGGCGCCAAATGGTACTAATACCATATCCAATGGTGTTTTCCCGGTGAGGTATTTACCAACCAGTACTACTACTACCGCTGCTAAAACAGCGGAAACAGGTTGACCAGTTGTAAATACTGGTGCACCAACTGCAGCAACAGCAGCTTGTCCAGTAGCTGTTGCCCCCTTAACGGCTGTGGTTGTAAAGTGAACAGCATTAGCACCAACAGTAGCTGAAATCATCGAAGCAAAGGTTACCAAAGTGTTAGTGTTCATCTGTGAAGCAACCGCCACTCCGATCGCAGGCGCTAAGAGGACTTGGGCTTCTGCGCCAACCAAAGTTAATACATGCAGACCAGACAGGTTACCAATCGTCTGTACTAAAAGTCCTCCTCCCAAGATGACTAAAATGGCATTGGCCACCGCCGCAAAAATTCGGTAAGCCGCCTCTTTCACTACTGACGAATTGGCATAAGTTGCATTTGCTTGTCGCGCATTAACTTGAGTATTTTCCATCATTAACGCCTCCTTAAATATTTTTGATGTTGTTGATTCTACATGGCGGCGTTAACGAAATCAATAGTTTTTCTAATTATTTTCTAATTTATTTTTAATTTTAATATTAGACCCACAACTTTAGCCACTGAAAACGAATTCACAATTTAAAATAAAAAGCGGAGACTAATTAAAGTCTCCGTGCTTCCGCTGAAGAGATGATTAAGTGACACTGTTATCAAGATCCGTTAGATTGTATTCTGCAGTTCTTCAAAATGGGAGAACTAAACTGAGATTATTATCGTAAGGGCTCTGTAGATATGGCCTTCTAATTAAGTAATTAGCTAAACATGCTTTTCAAGGAAACTAAATTGTTTTCATGTGGAGTGGGGTGTGTTTTTGTTAACTTTTTACAGATTAATATAAACATACTTTCAAAGTAGTTTATTAATGAGAAGATGTTCGATGAAAATCACTTAATATCTCTTCACACCTTTAGTATATATTCTCCACTCGCAAAGATCAATTTAACCGCGTCATATCAATGATGAAAGCACTTTTATTAATCAAACATATTCAGGATATTTGTTCTAATACTCATAAATAATAATTCATTTTTTCTCTCTTAGAATCAAAAAAGACCAGAAAAATTTTCTGGTCTTTTTTGATATTCTATACAACCAAGCCGAGATCTGTTCCCTCGAAACTCGCTAGAGCTAATATGTCCTACTGCAGCGTTCAGCCTAAGCTCCCTCAAGATAACGACCTAGGCAACTGAGTCAAAACGTGCTTCGTCCGAGTTTCCTAGAGCTAGCAACCTCCTTCCTAGGCGCAAGCCGCCTTCGTCAGGAGAAATTGCTAGCCTTCCGAAAACTCTTTGGGACGAAGGCACTCTATTTTTTTAACCCATATCCCCAAGCTAATAGGGCAAAGATGATTATTGACAAGATCAACGGAATTCGTGTTGAATCAATGAATAGTAAAATTACCAATACAGCCAGGAAGAAAATAATCGTTAGCCAACTAGTAACGGGGAAACCTGGCATTCTAAAGTAGCTAACCCCTTTTGGATTTCTCTGTCGGTACTTGATATGTGCTGCTAAAATAATGATCCACGTAAAGATAAAGGTAATCGTGGAAATCCCAGCAATCACATCAAAAATTCCGGCTGGCATAATGTAGTTCAAAATTACGGTAATAAAGAGAATCAGTGATGAGAAAGTTAAGGCGTGATTAGGAACCGCCTTTGCACTTAACTCACCAAACCGCTTTGGTGCATTCCCGCTTCGGGCAAGCGAGTACAGTGACCGGCTTGTACTGAAGATTGCACTATTTGTAGCGGACATCGCGGCGGTTAATACCACAAAGTTAATGATTCCGGCCGCACCTGGAATACCAATTGCAGCAAAAACTTGAACAAATGGACTAGATGTCGTCTTAATTTGTGTCCATGGATAAATTACCATCATCGCAATCATTGAACCAATGTAGAACAAACCGATCCGCACTGGCAAAGTGTTGATTGCTTTTGGAATATCCTTTTGCGGATTCTTAGTTTCACCAGCAGTTAAACCAACCATTTCAATTCCAACAAAGGCAAAGACAACCATTTGGAATGACATCAAGAAGCCCATTGGTCCGGTCGGGAAGAAGCCACCGTGATTAACAAGGTTGCTTAGTTCCACTGTCCGATTTTCAATGTGGCTATGCATTAGGAGCATTACCGCACCAATCACGATTAAGACAATGATTGCCAGCACTTTAATCATCGAGAACCAACTTTCTAGCTCCCCAAATAAACCGACATTCACCATGTTAACCAACATCAAAAGAACAACAATTAATAAAGGGCCAACCCACTGAGGCATTGACGGGAACCAGTATTTTAAGTAAATTCCTGTCGCGGTTAAGTCGGCCATTGCCAACGTTAACCAACAAGCCCAATACATCCACCCGGCAACGAATTCCATTCGGTCACCAAGGTATTCTTTAACTGAATCAATAAACGAGTGCTTAGAAGTATCAGCGAGGATTAATTCCCCCAACGCACGCATCATAAAGAAGCAAAAGATACCGACGATGAGGTACGAAAGGATAATCGCTGGTCCAGCTTGTTGAATCGCCTTCCCTGAACCAAGAAATAGTCCAGTACCAATTGCACCCCCGATGGCAATCATCGTTACGTGTCGACTCTTTAATGAGCGCTTTAACTTCTGTTGTTGCTGTTCGTCCATAATCTGCCTCCTTAAAATTTAACTTCTATCTTTTGCATATATCGCTTTCACAAAAAAGGACGTCCCTGGCTTTTATACCAGGGACGTCCTTTTAACGCGGTTCCACCCATCTTTATAGCTCAAATTAATGAACTACCTCTCAGTTGATAAAGGAACCACCCATTTCAAACGTACATGCCATTTTGTTAGTCCCGAATTTCAGCTAATATCGGAATCTCTATTCACTAACATTAAAGATTACTCATTATTATAATGATTTTACGCCTAATGTCAAACAATATTTTGAATTTTTATATAATCTTTCGTATTTTGAAAGCCTAATCATAATGATGAGGTTAGGCTTCAATTACTTTTTAAAAGTTTACGGTAGTATAGTTCGCCAGAGACTTGCTAGAGCTAATATGTCCTACTGCAGCTTAGTCGAAATGCGTTCAGCCTAAGCTCCTTCAAGATAACGACCTCTCTCCTAGGCGCGAGCCGCCTTCGTCGAGAGAAATCGTTATCATCCAGGAGCTCTTTACGGCTTCACGCTCTGCCGGCCTCACACTCAGACGTTTAGCACCTTATCCAAGAAATTCTTGGTGTCGGGGTGTTGAGGATGATCGAAGATTTGGTCAGGTGTACCTTGCTCACGAATATCACCATCATGGAAGAAAACAACCCGATCGGCAACTTGTTTAGCAAAGCCCATTTCGTGAGTAACAACAATCATCGTCATCCCCTCACGAGCTAACCGTTTCATAACCTCAAGAACGTCCCCAACCATTTCAGGGTCAAGGGCACTTGTTGGTTCATCAAACAGCATCACATCCGGTTTCATCGCTAACGCACGAGCAATTGCCACCCGTTGTTGCTGCCCACCAGATAATTTAGTTGGGTTGGCATCTGCCTTATCACTGAGGCCAACAAGATCGAGGTAATGCATTGCCGCCTTCTTGGCCTCATCCTTACTCATTTTCCCCAGTTCCACTGGAGCTAATGTAATGTTTTGCAAAACATTCATGTTCGGAAAAAGGTTAAAGTGCTGGAAAACCATTCCGATATTTTGCCGAACCCGGTTAATATTTACTTTGGGATCCGCAATGTCATAACCATCAACGTAAACATGTCCGCTATTCGGTTCTTCCAATTTGTTAATGCAGCGTAAAAAGGTACTCTTTCCAGAACCAGAAGGGCCAATCATACAAACCACTTCACTCGGCTTAACGTTGAGATCAATTCCCTTTAGCACTTCGTTACTGCCGTAGCTCTTGTGTAGGTCCTTAACTTGAACTTTGTAATTTTTATCCATATTAAGCCATCCTCTTTTGTACGTAGTTTGATAACCATGTTAATAGGGTAATGATAATGATGTAGATTACCGCAATGATGGTCCACATTCTAAACCCTTCCATGTTTTGTGAAATAATTACTGTCCCGGTTTGGGTTAATTCCATGACACCAATTGCCGATAGGATTGAAGTATCTTTCAAGGTAATGATGAATTGGTTAACCAACGATGGCACCATCAGCTTAAATCCTTGCGGTGCAATAACCTTAATCAAGGCCTTGCTGTATGGCAATCCTAAGCTTCGAGCAGCTTCCCACTGCCCTTGGCTAACGGATTCAAAGCCACCCTTAACAATGGCCCCAATGTAGGCTCCTTCATCAAGAGTTAATGTCAAAATCCCCGCAAGGAATAGTGGCACCTTGTGACCAATAACGTTTGGAATCCCCATGTAAATAAAGAAGGCCAAAACGATCATTGGAACACCACGGAAAATGTAAATTAACGTACTTGAAACCGCGTTAGCAAATTTATTTTCCACAACACCAAGAACACCAAGGATAATTCCAAAGATCATTGCGAAGATAATTCCGACAACGGTTAACTCAATCGTCATCCATAAACCACGGAGCAATGCATCCTTGTTAGTCTTTAGCAGACCCCAAATTGTGTGATCAGCCGCTGTTGTCTTGGTTGTCCCGTTTCCTTTAGTATACTTATCAATAATCTTATCTAACTGACCAGTATCCTTTAACCATTTGATTCCGTTATTAACCTTCTTTTGCAAAGCAAGGTTCTTACCTTTTTGGAAACCAACAGCAACAGGTTGTGCATCAATCGGCTTCTTAGTAACAATCTTCAGCGGAACCCCGGTCTTAATCCCATATTCAAGGACTGGACCATCATCAAAGGTCGCTGCAGTATTACCGTTTTTCACATCGTTCCACATGGTGTTCGATGAGTCGAAGTACCGAATCTTGTAACCATATTTATCCTGATTCTTCTTCAAGTACAATGCAGCACTAGTTCCCGACTTAGCTGAAACGGTTTTGCCTTTCAACTGCTTCATTGACTTAATATTGCTATCCTTGGCAACCGCCATAACGACACCATCAGTGTAGTACGGAGTTGAGAAATCATACTTAGCTTTCCGTTCATCAGTAACACTCATCCCAGCGATAACCGCGTCAACCTGACCTGATTCAAGTGCCTGTAAATCACCGTTAAAGCTCATTGGTTTTAGCTTGTACTTAAAGTGCTCGTGTTTAGCAATTTTTTTAAGAATTTCAATTTCAATTCCTGGATTCTTTCCAGAATACCCACCCTTGCTATCCTGAATTTCAAAGGGTTCAAACGTGTTGTTCGTTGCAAAGGTATAGGTTGGGTCAGCAGATGCCGGTTGCTGTTCGACGACCACCCACCCAATTACAATTCCAACAATCGCAATAAAGGCAGTGATTAATTTTTTCCAATGATTGCTTTGCATCTATACCGACTCCTCTTTAATCAAATTTTAACGTTGGTAATACATTATCATTCAGACAAAAAGAAGTGAATAGTTTTAAGCGAACCGTGTGTTTATCCAAGATGAAATCGGTTTAAACTAATCTTTTTAAAAGATAATACCCATAATTTGGTTAACTTAATTAAGTATAATTTTTGATGGATGTTTTTTAATGAGAAAATTCTCATTTTAAATGATTCAAAAAAGGGAGCGTGACAGAAGTCATTTATGACTTCGTTTTCACGCCCCCGCGAGCGCAAATAGGGTTCCAGAGTTCGGTTATACCGGACACTGGAACCATTTGCGTACCGCGCTGTTTACTTTTGAACTTGGTAAAAGTACTTATGTCACAGTCCCTCCCCTTTAATATAGTGTTTGATATTCTTTAATAAAATCAGCAAAGAATGGAAGTGTAAAAGCAACTTCTCCCCATTTTGTTGCCGTAATAAGTTGATCATCCAATAATCGACGTCGATAAATCGAAATATAATTTTTATCTCGATGCATCTTTTTGGCAATCTCTGCAACTTTAACACTAGCTTTACCACTCTCCGTCATTGCTTTAATAAATTCTCGATCCTTGTTGGATAACTCTTGGTACGTTTTAATATATACATTTCGATAGAGTTCCGCTTGATAGTTCGGTAAAATTTTCTGGACTACCACACTCGTTATCTCTGCTTCTTTTGTCCGCCATAGTAGGAATCCTAACAGCTGAAATGCGTATGCATAACCATTTGTCATCTTTGTGATTCGGTTAAGAGTGTCATCATCTATCGTCCGTCCCTTTCGACTAAATGCTCGACGGTAGCTTTGTTTGATAGTTAATAAGCTTAATGGTTCAAGATAGATTCGCTGACTACGTAATAAGAAAGTTAATAATTCATCATTTTGTAATTCAGATACCTTATTTGGCAACCCAGCCATTAATAAGGCAATATGGTAGTTATTTCTCAGCAACAATTGATAAATTCCCGCAAATTCACGTAATTCCGGGGTTGAACTGATTTCATCAATCGTTATTAATAATGATAAGCCACGCTTCTTTAACATTTCTGCCATTTTCTCCAATAGAACCTGATATGGCAAATTAGTAGATAGTGTCTTTCGATGGTTATAGTCAATCTCTAGTCCATTTGTACTCAATTTTATCCCATCGATCCCTGTTAGCAATTTCCTTAAACTATTATCTGCTTGTGTGTAAACCGATTCAATTAACGTTGGAATAAACCTTTTTCCCATCGTTAAATCAACAACCAGCCAATCATCATGTTTCATCATATTGTGACTAATATCTGTTAGAAGTGTCGTCTTTCCTGACCCACGCATCCCGTAAACAAGAGTAGTTAAAAATGGACTATCTGGATCTTGAATATCTTCTTCTAGTTGCTTCACAATTTTACTACGATCCAAGAATAGCCGAGGAACACGTCCGAAACTTGGATTAAAAGGATTCTTCTCCACCATTTTTATACTCCTTTATACTTTTTATTTTATACTTCTTTATACTTTAAATCTACTTTTATACTTCTTTATACTTTAAACCTAAAAAGCAGTTCTAATTGGTATTACTACCAGCTAGAACCGCTAATTTTTATCTACTCATTATTTCAAACACCGTTTATAGTATTGCTCAGCTTCCTCATCCGTTAAGTCATACGCTTCTTTCAAATTAGCAATGATATTTTCTTTTGGCAATTGCTGTTTGACAAACAAGCTTGTAACTTGTAAAATCGCTTCTTCTTTTCCTTCCTCTATCCCCTCTTGCCGTGCAACCTTCAATCCATGGCGACGATCCATTTCATATAACGATAAACGCATATATTCCGCCCTCCATTTCTTATTATGTTTGACGAATGTAACTCTTTCTTTTAATTGTACGATGAAATGATCATCACTATCAACTTTACGATTAGCAATCACATCCAAAAACTTTTGTAAAGGCTGATTAACATCTTTCCGTAAGCTCGGAATATTTAAGAAAATTGTTGTTGTCCCATCGTCTGCGATATGTTCTGGACTTTCATCAACGTGTCGATGAATGGTATATTGCTGCAAGCCTAAGCCAAGCGGATCAAAGCAACAAAAGAAAATCACATATGAATTATTAGCTTCTTGGTAATTTTTCCCTTTTTCGTACGAATCAAGTGATGTCATTGCTTGATAATATCGCGCTCGTTTTAACAGATCTTTTTCATCTGCAACCTGCATTTCTATATCATAGCAATTATTTTTCGTATCCCGAGTGAATACATCAAAGCGGACTCCCTTCGCATCTGGAGCAAAATTAATCTCTTCTTGGCTATTTGGTAGTTTGATATGGTCAATTTTCAACTCCGGTAAAACACGTTGAATTACTTCCTGACAAATCTTTGGATCAATCATCACCTTACTGAAAACAAAGTCATTTGATAATCCAGCATCTTTCCATTTCTGAATTAAGTTCATTTTTTGCCTCCTATTAACTAAAGAACGGAAAAAATGGACTTTTTAACTAAATTCAAAAGAAAAACCAGGAGCAACCGCCTATTTAAGGAGGTTATTCCTGGTTTAATTATGTTTAAATGTAATTTGGCTTCTAGGTAATCTAGTCGAAACGTGTTCAGCCTAAACTTCCTCGAGCTAACGACCTCCACCTCCGACGGCTTACCGCCGTTCGGTGGAGAAATCGTTTCTACTGCAGCATAGTCAAAATCTGCCCACCGCGACCGCCATCTCCGTCTAACTATCCCGTCCTTGATTGTAAACAATCATCGTCCGGGATTCCTTAGTACTCGGTGGCTAGTCCGTCGCGGTTCGCACTCTATTTTTTAAACGGTACCGCGTTTTCTTTGGTGATCTTAGTAACACCATGCATGTATGGAACTAAGACTTCTGGAATAGTAACAGAACCATCTTCATTTTGGTAGTTTTCCAAAATAGCGGCAACGGTCCGACCAACGGCAAGACCTGAACCATTCAGGGTGTGAACGTATTGCAACTTACCATTTTCATCCCGGTATTGCGTATGCATCCGTCGAGCTTGGAAGTCCAGGCAGTTTGAACAACTTGATACTTCACGGTACTTGTTTTGAGCTGGCATCCAAAGTTCAAGGTCATGGGTTTCAGAAGCAGTGAAACTCATGTCACTAGTAGTCAATGTAATAACGTGGTATGGCAAGCCAATCTTCTTCAAGATGTTTTCAGCATTGGCTGTCATCTTTTCCAATTCATCCCATGAATCTTCTGGCTTCGTGTACTTGACCATTTCAACCTTGTTAAATTGGTGCATCCGGATCAAACCACGGGTATCACGACCAGCGGCCCCAGCTTCAGAACGGAAGCATGGCGTTAAGGCTGTAACGTAAACTGGCAATTCTTCTGCTGGAATAACGTCGCCACGGTAGTAGTTAGTTAATGGTACTTCGGCAGTTGGGATCAAGGTCATATCTTCACCGTTAACTTGGTAAACACCCTTCTTGAACTTCGGGAATTGACCAGTCCCATACATTGAAGCAGCGTTAACAATGTATGGTGGCAATACTTCGGTGTAACCGTCCTTCATGTGTTCATCGAGCATGAAGTTGTAAACGGCACGTTCAAGCTGAGCACCTAAACCGAGGTAGTAGACAAACCGGGCACCAGAAACTTTCCGTGCGCGGTCAAAGTCAAGGATTCCCAAGTTTTCACCAACATCCCAGTGATGCTTTGGTTTAAAATCAAAGTCACGGATCTTGCCGACCTTCCGTAATTCAACGGAACCTTCTTCAGTCAAGCTTACTGGAACACCATCGTGAGGAATGTTTGGTAAGCGAGACATCTTATCATGGAAGACTTCATCATTTGCTTCAACTTGTTCATCAAGTTCCTTGATTTGGTCACCCAGTTCACGGGTTTCCTTGATTGCTTCGTCAGCTGATTCACCGTTACGCTTAGCTTCACCAATTTTTTTTGAAGCTTCATTCCGTTGTGCCTTCAATGCTTCAGTCTTTTGAAGCAGATCACGCCGCTTTTGGTCAAGCTCAAGAACTTCATCAATTTCTTCAGCCTTAATACCCCGTGTAGCTAATTTTTGCTTAAAGAATTCAGGATCCTTACGAATCTTCTTAATATCTAACATTAATATTCCTCCTAACAAAAAGAGCCATTCCATCCTCAAAATATTTTGGGACGAAATGGCTCTTAGTTCCGCGGTACCACCCAAGTTTGACAAATTAAATGTCACCCTCGTGATGGATAACGGCCACCAGCCGTGCGGCATTACCCGCCCACATTTATCTGCACCGGAGTTTCGATCAACAACTTTCACCAACCGTTGTCTCTCTGAATGATCTACTTGAAATGCATCCGTGTTTTATATTCGCCATTATCATATTACATCTGGCGTTATTTATCAATCGCTATTTTAGCAAATTATGAAAAAGTTTTAATTTGCTCGACGAAGGCCAAATAGTGAGGTCAAACCCGCAACTCGTAAAGCTAATCCGTGAAGAGGACTATCCTTCTTTGGTTCAGCCGGACGGTGAATTAATGGTACTCGAGATTGAGTCTTAATGTAACGACTATCTAGCCGTTCATTGTCAAACTTATTGTAGACAATGACGATTTTTGAATCAGGCGTCCAAGCATTAACTTCTTCACTTGGAAGTATTGCCCGATCCGGCGCGCAACCCTTTATTTCAGGAGCGTCAAATTCAGCCCATTCTTTTGGTGAGTCTGGTTGAACCACCCATTGGCTATATGTCGCTTTACCATCAGCTGCTGGAACCTTACTCCGTTGAAAACGAACGGTTTGCTTAATTACTTGCTGAGTTCCATCGACATTCACTAGAACAATCGTCCGTGTTGACTTTGCAGTCAGTACGTTAGTCATTGTTTGTTCTTCTGCAGTAACCATATGGGATCATACCTCACTTTTCTATTTTATTTATTGGTTATTAACTACTTTTATACTAGTTATCTTTACTTTATCTATTGAATAGTTTTAGTCTCTTGCACAGCGATTGTCAAAACTCATTTATCAAAATATAAGTTTAATTTTTGATTGCAAGTAATTTAGCAAAAGAAAATATAAGAATTTTGAGTAACTGTTGGCAAATTAAGTATTAATAGATATTTTACTTAGCTGAGTTGATCTGAATATATAAAACAACCTGGGAAAAGATTATGGTGTTTCTGATGAGACTGTTAGACGGGTTATTAGCGATCTTGATCAATCCTTTAAACTTAATTATCATTGGCTCCCTCTTCATATTGCTTTTGATGATTTTAAGTCTGGATGGCTCGCTCCCAGTGGAATGAGCATCATTTTGATGGACATTGAAACTAAGCGAACTCTCAACATCATTCTCTCTCACCGGATTTTTGGTTATGATCAACTAACTGATATTTAAGTCGTTCATCGGTTTTTAGGCTTTGATGATTAACTTAAACAAGCATATTCAATTATTCTATCAGTATTTCTTAGTGAAAAGCCACAGAAACCCCGATGCTCAAACTATTCGAGTATCGGGGTTCCCTATTCATTCAAGAAGTAATGTTAGTTAACAACTAATCAATAATTAGTTTTCCTTCTTCTTGAGGCCGCCAAGACCAAGCATAGCAGTCAAACCTGCAAGAGCAAGGCCAGCTACAGCAGCTGTGTTTTGTTCGTTACCAGTTTGTGGTAAGGTGTTAGCCTTCTTGGTGTTGTTTACAGTAGTATTGTTGTCACCAATTGTGATGCTGTTAGTGGTGTTCTCATTACCACCATTATTACCATTAGTAGTATTTCCACCATTATTACCATTAGTAGAATTACCACTGTTTCCACCATTACCGTTATTATTGCCATTGTTGTTGGTGTTGTCGTTATTGCCGTTGCTATTGTTATCGTTGTTGCCGTTATTGTTGTCATTGCCAGACTTAGTGTAGTTAATTACTACAGTTTGGTCAGCAGTTTCAGCATTAACAGTTTCAGCATCAACCTTGGCTTGACTTGGAGTGTAGCCACTGAATTCAGGAGCGTCAAATTCACCCCATGAACCAGTAGTTGCATCAGTCAACTTGTTATCAGCATTGTTGTAAACTTTCCAATCGCCGAAATTAGTGAATTGCTTAGTCACTTCGTCGTAAGTACCAGTCCGCCCAAAGATAACAGTTTGAGTCGTAGTCTCTGCTTGGCCAGTTACTGGATCATTAACGATAATTGTCCGGGTTACCTTGTGGAACAAATCTTCATAAGCAGGATTGTCCGGAGTTACACCTGGTTCACCTGGTGTTACCGTCTTAGTTTCGTGAACAAGGTGGATAGTAATTGTTTCATCAGCGGATGGCATAGTTACATTAGTTGGAAGGGTTTGACCTTCAGCTAACTTGTAACCTTCAGGAATAGTCAAGTTTACACTTTGAATAGTTCCTGGTAGGCCACTTACGCTAGTACTACCACCAATAGTCTTGTTATCAATGTCATCATGGAAGACGTAGGTAACAGTCGTGTTTTGGACTGGAGTTACTGGAGTAGATACTTTCTTGTAGCTTACATGGAAACTAACATTTAATGGCACAGTTAATGTGTAGGCTGGAATTTCATATGGGTTTTGCGCAATAGCTGCATTTAACTGATTGAGTAATGCACTAGCTTCAGCTTGGTAAGTATCATCATTACCTACAACTACACCTGAAATATATGGAACATATCCTGGATGGCTTGGCAATGTTTGACCGCGATAGCCAGTTTGAGCATTAGTATACGTACCTTCAAGCGCATCATTTAATGAAGTTGCCCCATACGATACAGGTTCCCAAGTATTTCCGTTAACGTTCTGACTGATCTCTTGTTGACTATTGGTCTTGTAATAGTAAGTAGTATCACCAGGTTGTTCCTCGAAACGAACATCTATTTGTTGCCAAGTATTTGTCTTATAAGAAACATGGAAAGTAACCATTAATGGACTGTTAAGAGTATATGCAGGAATTTCATATGGATTTTGCGCAATGGCTGCTTTTAACTGAGTGAGTAATGCACTAGCTTCAGCCCGATAAGCATCACTACCAGTTACAAATACTGCAGAAAGAAATGGAGTATAGCCTGGGAACTTAGGCAATGTTTGACCGCGATAGCCAGTTTGAGCATTAGTATACGTACCTTCAAGCGCATCATTTAATGAAGTTGCTGCAAATGAAGCCGAGGTCCATGTCTGTCCATTGTCAGTAGATTCTACATTCTGGGATGCTGTAGTCCGGTAATAGTAGGCATTTTGGTCGTTAATTTGAACATTACCAAGGTTCAACGGAAATTTAATGTCAATTTCTTGTTGAGCCTTATCCGTTACAGGAGTTGAGGCATTCTTTTCATAAGTAACTGTATAGTAATAACTTTGGTAATCAGCCTGAATCTTTGGAAATACTAAACTTAATTGACCATTGTTATCCGAAATTGTCGCTAATGGTAACCCTTCAGTTAGAGTTGATACGACAGGAGTATAACCTGCAAATGATGGTAATGAAACACTGTTAAAGGAAAGGTTAGCAACATCTGCCTCAGTTGGACCAGAACCGTTAGTCGTAGTAACTGGTAATTGTTGCTTCCCCACGGTACTTTCTTTACCATCAGGCGTTTTAATCGTTACCATTGAGTTGTAGTAGTACGTCATCTGCACACCGGAAGAAGCAACATTTCCCGTCCCAGAATCTGCCGATGATTCAGGAACTGTTACCGTTGTACTCGAAGCTGGAGTATCACTAAAATGAACTCCTGTTGGACTATCTGGCACTGTCGGTGTTTTTGTAGTTACTGACCCAGCTGCTGGTAAGACATTAGTTGTGGTGTTAGCAGGTGATGCTTGACTATCATTTACCTGTGTTTCGCTTCCAACTGTTGCCGACCCAGTTGTTGTAGAGTCAGCAGATGCATTTAATCCCATAAAAGTGAAACCAATCAACACGGAAGCTACTCCAACAGTTAACTTCTTAATAGCAAATCGTTGCTTCTTAGACTGTTGCTTTTTAATTTGCTCTTTTTTATTATTACTTGATAGCATTTTCTTACCTCCAATAGTAAATACTGCATTATCATATTCACACACTAGCATTCTAAATTTTATTTTTCAAGTGACAGATAAAGCTAATTAATTTTTTATTATTATTAATTCCCATTAATCGCATGATAAGAACTCATGTTAATAGCTTACCAATCATCATTTCTTGCTATTTTTGACAAAAGGAAAGTACACACTCCCCTCTCAATTTGCTTATCATTATTTAAATATTATATGAAAATCATTTCATATATTTTTCTCCTTTTAACTAAATAAAAGGAGTGGAGCTAAATCTCTAGTGAATTTTTAGTCCCACTCCCGCAAGGATAATTGAGTGTTTTGGCAATTTATAATTTGAAATATCAAAGAGCTCTTCAGATTTCAGCCTCTTCCTTTTCAGTCTATTGTTACTTTTCTTTCATTTTGATCGATAAATACTGCCCCCAGGTTTTCTGGCTTACTCTCCCAACTAGGGATTGGCTTACCATTAAAGAATAGTCGTTTAGCCTCAATCTCTCCCATTACCGATTGTTTGGTAAATACCGTAACGCTCGATAAGTTGGTTTGCAAAGGATAACCTGTCCGTGGATCTAATAGGTGATGGTATTTCTTTCCATTAACTTCAAGGAACCGTTCATAGATCCCAGAAGTAACAGCTGAACATTCCGGTTTCCGCACAACTTCAACGTCTTCACCACGTTTTAGTCGTGGATCCTGGACACCAATAACCCATTGACCATCTTCACGACGCGGCGATTTACCTACAAACAGCAGGTTTCCGCCTAAGTTAATAATGCCTGCAGGAACTCCTTTTTTGATCCAGCGTTCCCGAATTCGATCCGCAATATATCCTTTAGCGATCCCGCCTAGATCGAGCTCCATCCCCTTTTCTTCCAAGAAGACAGTTCGATTATCGTCATTCAAGAGCACCTTGTAAGGATCGATTAGTTTTAAACGCTCTTGAATATCAGCATCCGCAGGAACATTAGCCCCATCAAAGCCAATCTTCCAGAGCTTAACTAACGGACCAATCAATGCATTAAAGCCAAAATTTTGACGACTATACTTGACCGCTAGCTTGATTAATTCGTAAGTAGATGGTGACACAATCTTGGGAATCCGCCCTGCAGCATGGTTAATATCCATTACTTCTGATTCATCACGATTAACGGTTAATCGGTCCTCATATTCATCGATTAACCGCATCGATTCCCCAAGCACTGGGTAATATTGATCCCCATAAATAGTCAGTACAATCCGTGTTCCCAATGCATGATGAACTAGGGAATGCCGTTGCCCAACCAAATTATTAGTCATCGTTTTCTGACGCACCAGTAGATGCATCTGCTGTGTCGTCTTCAGCATCGACACTTCCAGTTTCAGAGGCGCCAGTAGTGGCATCCGTATCTTCACTTACGTTATCATTATCTACTGCTGCGGTGTTGTTAGTAGTAGTTTCTTCAGAACTATCACTTTCTGATGCACCAGTTGATGCATCAACTGTAGTGTCTTCTTCTGTTTCTGTAGCTGGAGCATTGTTAGTGTTCTTTGATGCACCAGTAGTGGCATCCTTGCCCCAAGCACCATTTTCAAAGAGGTTCAAAATGCATTCAACACTACCAGTGAATTCAATTGTGCCAAGGTAATGACCATTAATGTCCCGTAATGCATAGTATTGAATCAATGAACGGTGACCATTCATCCATAATGGACGGGTTACTACATCCTTCTTTCCTTCACGGAAGCTGTTGATAATGCTCATTACAGCAGGGACAGCCATTGGTGGATGGCATTCTTGGACAGTTTCACCGAGAGAAGCGGTGTTCCGAACATGTTCCCGATTTGGCTTGTCTGAGTACCATGCAAAGTGATCAGTACTATCGATCAGATCAATTTCAAATGGAATTGTGCTGAAAATTTGTTGAACTTCTTTTAATGTCAAGCGACCAGTAGGGAAGTTGATGTATGCATCACTGATCGTTGGTTGTTTAACGGCCATTTGGAGACCCTCCTTATCTACATCTTGGAAAATTTGAATATATTCGATGAAGTGTTCAAAACTTTGTTCAAGATCATTGATTGCTGCTTGATCAATCAACCGACCATCCTTAGCAAATGTGTTCCGAACATTACCAATCAAGACTTCGTTACCTGGCAATAAGTTTGTATTGCAGTCAGGTGAAATCAAGATTTGCCGCATTTGAACTTGGGAACGGGCTGATGCTTGACGACCGTAAGCAACCCCAACGATCATTGCAGGCTTCTTAGACATAACATTAGTGTGGTAAGAAAGCCATTCGATCGCAGACTTAAGAACAGCAGGAATCCCGTGGTCGTATTCAGGAGTAGCAAAGACTAAACCGTCCGCTTCTTTAACCTTTTGCTTTAATTTCCAGACTTCTGTTTGTTCAGATAAAGGTGTATCAACACTAAATGGTGGCAACTTACCGACTTCGTAGATTTCGATATCTGCCATTTGCTTAAAGTGCTTCTTCATGAACCGTAATAGCAAACGGTTATATGAGAAATCTGCGTCAGTACCTGCGAAAGCAAGAATTTTCATCATTATTTCTTCATCTCCTTTTCCATTTGATCGATTGCCTGGGCAAAGTAGCGAAAACCAGACATGCATTTTTCAAGGAAGCTAATTGTTCCTTCGTCAGTGACATTGCCATCTTCGTCCATTAATTCGGCAACATTACTCATAAAGAATTCGTCTCCCTGGTAGACAAAAGCATTGATTCCTGGTGAAATCAGGATATCACGTAATTGTACTTGTGACCGTGAAGCACCCTGATCATGAGTTGAAGCACCGATTGTCATAACAGGCTTGCCAGCAAGTGGGTGAACACTGTATGAGAGCCATTCAACGATACTCTTCAATGCTGAAGTAATTGAGTGGTTGTATTCTGGGCTAGCAATAATAACAGCATCAGCAGCCTTAATCCGCTGATCAATGTCTTGGATAACTTCTGGGACATCACCCTTAAAGTTTTCACTGAACATCGGAACTTGGCGAATATCGATCACGTCAATTTGATCTTGATCCTTAAAATGTTGAGCCATAAACTCTAGTAGCATCCGATTATAAGAATGGTTAGCGTTTGAACCGGCAATTGCAGCAATTTTCAAGTATGTCACTTCCTCATTATTGATTAATATTTCACAATCATTCTACTATAACTAGATGTAAAAAAACAACGGAAAACTACAAAGATTTAGTTATAGTTACAAAATTCCCTGATCTGTTAAATATGCTAGAATAGAACAGCAATTATTTGAAAGGAACGGATAAAATTATGGTTCAATCACGTCCACATCGTCACCATGAAAATATCACTGTCGCAGTTGGTGATCGTTTCCCTCTTACCATCCGTCGTCTCGGAGTTAATGGTCAAGGGATCGGTTATTTTAAGCATAAGGTCTGCTTTGTTCCCGGCACCCTTCCCCATGAAGTTGCCGTCGTAGAAGTCACGGCAGTCCATCCCCGTTTTCTCGAAGCTAAAGTTCACCGGTTGCGTAAAACTAGCCGTGACCGGGTTGAACCTCGTGATGCTTATGCTGATATTGCTGGGGGCTTCGAGCTTGAAAAACTTGCCTACCCACAACAATTACAATTCAAGCGCCAAGTTGTTCTTGATAGTCTCGAAAAGTTCAAACCTTATGGCTACCGGGCCTATGATGTTCGTCCAACAATCGCCGCACCTCACCAATATGGCTACCGCAACAAGGCTACATTCCAAGTTCGGATGATTGACGGCCATGTTGCTGCCGGCTTATATAAAGCGCACAGTCACGACCTCGTTGACATGAAAGAATGTGCCGTTCAGATGCCTGCAACGATGCATGTTGTTCGAACGGTCGTTAATCTAATCGAACAGTTAGCAATCCCTGTTTATGACGAAGAACATAATAGCGGAATCATCAAGACTCTAGTTGTCCGCGAATCACGGGCAACAGGAGAATTGCAACTAACATTCATTACCAATACGGCAAAGTTACCTCATAAACACCAACTATTAGAAGCAATTGCGGAGCAGCTTCCTGAAGTCGTTTCAGTAATGCAAAATGTAAATCCGGGTGACACCCCACTGGTTTGGGGCGATAAAATGATTCATTTAGCTGGCGAAGAATACATTACCGAAAGTTTGATGGGCCTTGATTTCAAACTTTCCGCCCGTTCATTCTTACAACTGAATCCTGAGCAAACCGAAACGTTGTATGAAGAAGCAGCGAAGGCACTAGAACTATCACCAAATGATACCTTAATTGATGCCTACGCAGGAATTGGAACAATTGGTTTATCGCTTGCGGGACAAGTTAAGGAAGTCCGGGGGATGGAAACAATCCCTGAAGCCGTGGAAGATGCCAAACAAAATGCTGAACTTAATGGTATTTCCAATGTTCATTATGAAGTTGGCGCTGCAGAGGATGTCATCCCCAAATGGCGCAAAGAAGGTCATCACTTTGACGCTTTAGTCGTCGATCCACCACGTACGGGTCTTGATAATGAACTGATTGAACAGATCATTAAAGAACGCCCTGCTAAGTTCGCCTATGTTTCTTGTAACATGGCATCCCTTGCTCGGAACCTTGGCCGTTTAACTAGCGTCTACCATGTCGACTACATTCAACCAGTCGATATGATGCCCCAAACAACCCGGTGTGAAGCGGTTGTGAAACTTTCATTACGTAAATAAAAGAGGAATTCGGACTTTTCCGAATTCCTCTTTTACTTTAGTTTTGTAATGCTGTCCATTGTTTCCAGGTATTAAGATTGCTAATACCATCTAATGAATCATAAGCACCAGTACTTAGTTTTTGCAGAAGCGTTGAATCTGTCAGGATATTTACAGCTGCCTTTTCCATCTTCTTTGCACTATTCAATGGAATTAATTCACCGTTAACCCCGGACTTCACCATTTCGCTTGGGCCATACATGTAATCATAGGTAACCACAGGAACACCATGAGCCAGTGCTTCACCCATTGCTAATGGTTGGGCATCGATCCGACTGGTATCCATGAATAATTGAGCAGTATTATAAGCTGCTTCAAGATTTACTTGGTAACCAGCAAAGGTCACGACACCATTTAAGCCAGCATCAGCAACCTGTTTTTTATAGCGATTAACATCATCAGGCGCACCATAACCATAAAGGGTCAGTTTAGCATTTGGTACCTTCTTATGAATATTGATGAAGATATCAATCAACTTACCAGTTTGCTTATCTTCGCCAAGACGACCAACATAGATAATTTGGCCAGCAAGCCGATATTTCATGTCAGCCCGTTGAATATTTGTCTTAACTGGAACCCCATTAATTGCATAAACAGGCTTCTTATTATTAATCCGTTTCCGAATCATTTCAGCCTGGCCTTCTGTCATGGTGATAATGCCATCCCACTTGTTCAGGTTCGTGGTTAGTGGCCCCTGAAGCATTGCATTTAATGGACCATTCTTTAGGTTATCACCATCATTAACATGGTTCATTGCCATCCATAGGTACTTCTTAGCAGCGGTCTGCATATTCATTACTGGTTGGATTGCGATTGCTGGACGGTCAGCGATAAAGACATTGTTTTCCCCATTAGCCTTGTTCAATTCATCCAAGAAGAAAGCAAATAGGTCTTCTTCACTATCAAAGAAGTAATCCTTACCGTTATAGTCTTTTAAGATGTTCAACGAATTGATCGGGGTGTTTTGAACAGACTTAACATAGTACCGTTCCATATAGAAGGTTTGGTCAGGACGGTAATAACGTTCTAAGCTAATCTGGCCATCTTCACCGAAGAATTGGTCAACGGACTTGAAGCCTCGCAGATCATACTGTTGACGAAGGGTAATGTTTCCGGCAACGTCAAACCAATCAATGTGATTAACAAGACCGATTGTGCCCCCAGTGAAGTAAACAATACAAACTAACCGATCCCCGTCCATAACTTCCTGGTAGTTATTTCCAGTTCCGACTTGGTAGTCAATTGGCAAATCAAGATCACTAACATGGAGTCCTTCGCCAGTGTAATCTGTCGTACCTGCAAAGAAGTCATACATGTTAACGAGTTGATCATCAGTTAAGCCAAACCGTTGTAGGGTCGCGTGGATAATTTGATCGTAATTCCGAGTAACTAATTTAGCTGCTGTATTGTGATCCTTAAAGAGCTTCAGCCGCTTCATTTCAGCGTGTTCAATACTAGAATCGTTGCTCAATAAGTATTGGTTAACGAAAAAGAACATTAGTTAGCGGCCTCCTTTGCTTTCATATCATCAACTAATTCGTTCCAAAGCTTCATGACGTTTGGTTCAGAGTAACGTTCACTATCCTTATAGGCGTTTTCACTGAACTGAGCAAGCTTTTCTTGATCTGTCAGGAGGCTAATAATTGCCTTAGCTAAACCATCAATGTCACCATTCGTTGTTAGGAGACCATCTTGGCCATCAATTACAACGTCTGCAGGTCCATACTTAATATCATTAGCAATGATTGGCAAACCGTGCGATTGCGCTTCAACCAATGACAATGGCAACCCTTCAGCTCGACTAGGCAAGATCAGCAACTGAGCATCGTTGTAAACCGCGTTCGGATCATTAGTGTAGCCATGGAAGGTAACAGTATTTTCTAGTTTTTCTTCCTTTACAATTCGTTTTAAGGTCTTGTCAAAGTTATCATTAGCGTATCCCCAGAAGTCTAATTTGGCAGTTGGAACTTTTGCCAAGACTTGTGGCCATGCCTTTAACAATTGATCTTGTTGTTTTTCTGGGGAAAGCCGGGCAACCATTACTACTTGATCCTTTGTCCGCTTAGCAAATGGAATATGGTCAGCTTCTAAGACAGCTTTTGGTACGATTGGTCCTGGAATTCGGTAAATCTTAGTTCCGTACTTATCAAACCGATCCTTAACATCCTTTTGTTGTTGAGGAGTTAAGGTGATGATGCCATCCCAGTCTTTGATGTGGTTTAATCCCCAAGTGTAGTTGTAATTTAAGGTTGAATGAATCATGTCACTATTGTCGTTGACATGATCGTTATGCAATTGCATTGCACGGAAGACACGATGTTTCATGTGAAGCACTGACCAGCCAACTTCATACGCCCGGTCAACAACCAATCCCATCGGTTCACCCTTAGTAATTTCAGGATCAGTAACTAGTTCATCATAGAAGAACCGAGTTAACTCATCTAAATTAGCAAATTGGTAATCGTGGCCCTTATAGTTAAAGAGATGGTAAGTATCAACATTCTTATTCCGCTTATTCTTTTGGTGTTCTAGTTGAATAGCAACGGTACCATCTGGGCGCAGGTAGTTTTCAGTTGCAATATTGCCATCCCAGTCGTAAACTTGTTCAACCGAGATAAATCCACGGTTATCATACCAGCTAACCTTCAATAACTTGCCAAAGTGATCAAAGTACTGAAGGTTAATGATATGCTTTTCCTTATCATTACGCCGCCGAACATACATGATTCGGTTACCGTTTCGATAGTAGTTATAGTTGATTCCGTCAGCTTTACGGTCCCAGGTAGGATCGATATCAACATCCTTAATGGTGACATCTTTTTGTGGAAAAACCCGTGCTTCTTGGAAATAATCAAATAAGTTTACAAAGTCTTCATCAGCAATCCCTGCTTCTTCAGTTACCATGTGAAGTTCATTTGAATACTTCCGGGTAACGATCTTAGCTGGTTCGTCAAACATCTCAAACAGGTGCAACCGCTTGATTTGCGCGTGTTCAATGCCTGACTTATTATGCTGAATATTATCGTTCAGAAAGAATAACATTGCTTTTCTCCTTTTCTACGTTAACAGGTTAAGTGTACCATAACAAAAGCAGTGATATTAGGACTTGTAATCAGTTTGTGTTAAAATTTATACTTATAATATGAAAGAAGGAGAAGATTAATGCAAAACCCATTTGGTAATAACAATAATAATGACCAAAACCCGTTTGATCTCAATAATCTCCCATTACCGCCAAATTATGCCAAAGTCGTTAACGATCAGGGGCAAATTAGGATCGCCAAAGTGGGAATTTCATGGACAACGCTGTGGTTTGGTCCCCTACCAGCACTATTCCGGGGCGACTACTATAACTTTCTCTTAATGATCGTCCTTGATCTTGATTACGCATTAGTAGTTCTCTTTTTCGGTTTAAACTGGTTAATGCAATTCCCGTGGCCTTCACTTGTGTTTGCAATTTTCTACAACATGATGTACTTCAAACACTCCTTCAACATTGGCTACCGTCCCGCTGACCAGCGTTCACGTGAACTACTAGAAAGATTTCATTACCTTAAAAAATAAAAATAAGGAACTGAGAAAAACAAAATTTTCTCAGTTCCTTGTTTTTATTAGAATAACAGCCTAATCAGCGTTTTCTCCTTCAAGAAATTCATGACGAATCTTCTTGTATGCTGCTACCGGATCGTCGCTTTGGGTAATTGGCCGACCAACAACAATTCCGTTGCTTCCCATTTCGGCGGCTTGCTTTGGTGTCACTACCCGCTTCTGGTCATCATGAGTATTCAAGTCAGGCCGAATCCCTGGTGTGATACAAAGAAAGTCCGGGTTGGTAACTTCACGAATTGCAGAAATCTCCTTAGCGGAACAAACTACTCCTGCTAAGCCACTCTCATCGGCCAACCGGGCATAGTTTTGAACAGATTCCATTACGGTACCGTTAATCTTCTGTTCGTTGTGAAGAATTTCCTCGTCAATTGATGTCAACTGGGTAATTGCCAACATCTTAGGAACTGAATTGCGTGCTTCAGCAGCTCCTTGCTTCAACCCACGTAAACCTGCTTTCATCATTTCACTTCCACCAGCAGCATGAACAGTGACAAATGCAACTCCTAATCGACCAACTTGCGCCATTGCCCGTTCAACCGTGTTCGGAATATCGTGCGCCTTTAGATCAAGAAAAATCCTAAATCCGCGTTCCTTGGCTTGTTTAATAATTCCAGGGCCAAAAGCGTAGAATAACTCCATCCCGATTTTGATAATCGGCATATGATCAGTATCGTTAGAAAGGCGATCAAAGAGTTGAACAGCCTCCCGCTTATCAGGGACATCAATAGCAACAATTGGTTCAAAGCGTTCCATAATTTTCCTCCTAAAAAAGCACCAGTGCTCCTCAGAAAAGAGAGCCTGGTGCTTTTGCGTTCTCCGCTTATAACACCGTTTCGCCCTCACTGGAGCAGATTAAATGGTTATCCAGAATTTATTCGTGATGTTCGATTGTAATATCTTCGTGACCGTCATATTCTTCAACGGCAACGTGAACTGTTTCATTCATTGCAGTCGGAATGTTCTTGCCAACAAAGTCAGGCCGAATTGGTAATTCACGGTGACCCCGGTCAACTAACACAGCAAGTGAAATTTGTTGTGGCCGTCCCATATCCATCAAGGCATCTAAGGCCGCCCGGACTGTCCGCCCAGTAAAGAGAACATCATCAACAAGGATGACATGCTTATCGTTAATATCAATTCCAAGTGAAGATGTCTTAACTGTTGGTTCCTTATGGTGATCGGGAATGTGCCGATCATCCCGATATAAGGTAATATCGAGCGCGCCAACTGGGATTTCAACATTTTCAAGTTGGTTTAGCCGCTTAGCTAATCGTTCAGCAAGGTAAACTCCCCGGGTCTTAATCCCAACAAAGACAAGGTTTTCAACCCCTTTATTCTGTTCAATAATTTCGTAAGTAATTCGTGTTAATGCCCGTTGCATACTTGATCCATCAACAATTTCATGGGCCATTCTGGTCACTTCCCCTTAATCAATTTATTTTTACAAAACCCTTCTTCACTGAAACTGTGAGGAAGGGTCTAATTACTTATTTATTCCTTCTTGATTTCACGGAATCAGGTTAAAGGCGATATTTCTCTTATTACCAGTATTTTAAGCGTCTCGTCTAAGCCTGTCAATAATTATCATTGGTTACTATTACTCTGACTAGCGTGCTTACTTAACCAATTTTCCATCATGGAAGTGATATTGTCCCAAATCTGACTGAAGCCATCCTTGTTTTTAAGGTTATTAACTGTGCTAGTAGCATTATCAGGGTCTTGTTGAACCTGAGTAATAGTCTGGTCAATGTCATTCAGTTTTTGCTTAGCGGAATTACTGCTTAGCTGATTCTCAATCTGTTGATTTTGGTTTGAAATATTATTCAAATGGTTTTGGAGTTCTTGTTGGTCATGATCTTTTTCGTATTGCCGAGCAGCACCACGAAGCGCGGCAACCTGTTCCGCAAGTTTTTGGTTATCAGAACTCAGCTCACTAATGCTACTGGAGTTATCGCTAATTTGGCTGCTTTGCTCAGCATTATTAGCTTGTTGATTTTGATTACGGTTATGTGCTGAAACCGCCCACCATACAACAATTATTGCCAGTAAAATGATCAATGCTACTAACCAGCCACGATGATGTTTTTTCGGTGCAGTTGATTGGTGATCCCGATTCGATTGTGATTGGACTTGTTCTCGAGGCTTAATATTTAAGGTTAAGTGATCTGATGCAGTTTGACCATCACTATCCATTACTGTAACGGCAATTGGATATTCACCCTGCTGGTTAATGTTAACTTGGGTTAAGTTAAATATAATCTTATCGGTTAGGTCACGACCATCACTCGTTGCTTTAATTCCAAACTGGTTAATCAATTCTGAATTGACGATTGACTGTCCCAGTGGCCAATCAAGATAGTGTCGTTGAATCGTTAAAACTGGTTTTGCCATAGTATCCTCCACATTTTCTTGTTAATCCGTTTGCATTATAGCACATGAAAGAAAAAGCTAATCGTAGGTTTTCCTAGCGATTAGCTTTTTAGAATGTTTATTTGAATTATGTGGGTGAGCTAGCGTTCTATTGCTATACAGTCAAAACTGTCGCAGTAGCTGATTGACTTCTCGCATCAACAAGTCGATAACGAGAAGTCTAATCATCCTTGCGGGGGTTCACAGACGAAAACAAGTTTTCTGGTTCACTCCCTCGCTCGAGTTTTCTAGAGCTAGCGTGTCCGACTATAACAGAGTGGAAACGTGCTCGCCGTGACCGCAACTTCCGCCTAGCTATTCTAGACAACTGAGTCGAGATCTGCTCGCTAGAAACTTGCTAGAGCTAACATGCGCTACTGCAGTATAGTCGAAACGTGCTTCGCTCGAGTTTTCTAGAGCTAGCAACCTCCTTCCTAGGCGCAAGTCGCCTTCGTCAGGAGAAATTGCTAGCTTTCCGAAAACTCTTTGGAGCGAAGGCACTCTACAAGCTCCACGGATCCTTTACAATGATGGTTTGGATCCGGTCGGCACCAACGGAAACAGTTGCGAGTGAGGTTTCGGATAACTCGCTAATCCGCTTAAGGTAGTTTTGAGCGTTAACTGGTAAGTCTTCGAACTTCTTTACACCAGTAATATCTTCATCCCAACCTGGGAGTTCTTCATAAACTGGTTCGCACCGGTCAAGTTCCTTTAAGCTAGCTGGGTAGTAATCAATTTCCTTCCCGTCAAGCTTGTAAGCTTTACAAATCTTAACGGTCTTCAAACCAGTAAGGACGTCTAACAGGTTTAAACTAAGGCAGGATAAACCTGAAACGCGTCGTGCATGACGCATTGCCACACTGTCAAACCAGCCAACACGACGAGGACGGCCAGTAACAGTTCCGTATTCATGACCGGTTTCCCGAATTTGATCACCAATTTCATCGGTTAATTCTGTTGGGAATGGACCAGCACCAACACGGGTTGAGTAAGCCTTACAGATTCCAACAACAGTATTAATCTTGTTTGGACCAACACCGACACCAGTACATACACCACCAGCGATTGGGTTGGATGCAGTAACGTATGGGTAGGTACCTTGATCAACATCAAGCATTACCCCTTGAGCTCCTTCAAAGAGAACCTTTTTGTTACTATCAAGGGCATCGTTAACGATCCGGGAAGTATCAGTAACATACTTCTTTAACTCTTGACCGTATTCATAGTAACTTTCGAAAATATCGTCGAAGTTAATTGGATCAACGTGGTACAACTTAGTGAACAATTCGTTCTTTTCAGCTAAATTCCGGCGTAACTTAGTTTCAAAGGTATCCTTTTCTAACAAGTCGCACATCCGAATACCAACACGGGAAACCTTATCCATGTATGTAGGTCCAATCCCATTCTTGGTAGTTCCAACTTTGTGATCACCCTTAGCTGCTTCTTGGCACTTATCCAAAAGAATATGGTAAGGGAATGTCACGTGGGAACGGCTGGAAATCCGCAAGCCAGAGATGTCAATTCCGTTATCTTGAAGGTAGTGTAATTCCTTCAATAATGCAGGCGGGTTAATAACAACACCGTTACCGATAACCGCTAACTTATCTTTACCAAAAATTCCGGATGGCACAAGCCGCAAAGCAAACTTCTTGCCATCGAACGCAATTGTGTGACCGGCATTATTTCCACCTTGGGAACGGACAACAACATCCGCTTCTTGACTAAGGTAATCGGTCATCTTACCTTTCCCTTCGTCTCCCCATTGACTACCTACAATCACAACTGATGACATTATTCTTTCACCTCAAACTATTAATTTGTAAAAGACGTTTTTACTTCACTATATTACCGGACTTCAGGATCTTCGTCAAGGAGATAACGAACAATTTTTCTGAACATTTTTATAAATGTCCGATGTTTTTTATTGACGATAATCAGTAAACAGTGCATAATAGCATACGGAATTTTTAAGAAAGTAAAGGAGCTGTTCTCGTGCAAACATTCGATTACGATGACATCCAACTAGTCCCAAACAAGTGCATTATTAAAAGCCGGAAAGAGGCTGATACCAGCATTAAGTTTGGGCCAAAGACATTCAAGATCCCTGTTGTACCGGCAAACATGGAAAGCGTGATCAACGAAGACCTCGCTATTTGGCTCGCCCAAAATGATTACTTCTATGTGATGCACCGCTTTGAACCCGAAAAGCGTGCTGAATTCGTTAAACGGATGCATAAACGCGGGCTCTTTGCTTCTATTTCAGTTGGAATTAAGGATGCTGAATATGACTTTATCGATCAACTAAAAGCCGAACATTTAGATCCAGAATACATTACAATTGATGTTGCCCATGGTCATTCCGATTTTGTTATTAAAATGATCCAATACATCAAGAAAAACCTTCCCAACGCATTCGTGATCGCCGGAAATGTCGCAACTCCTGAAGCAGTTCGTGACTTGGAAAATGCAGGGGCAGATGCGACTAAAGTTGGTGTTGGTCCTGGTAAGGCCTGCATTACTAAACTAAAAACCGGTTTTGGGACTGGAGGCTGGCAGTTAGCAGCAATTCGCCTTTGTGCTAAGGCCGCCCGTAAGCCAATCATTGCTGACGGTGGGATCCGCCATAATGGTGATATTGCTAAGTCTGTCCGTTTCGGTGCCTCAATGGTAATGATCGGTTCAATGCTTGCTGGTCACCTTGAATCACCAGGTCACATCATCACAATTGACGGTAAGCGTTATAAGCAATACTGGGGTTCCGCTTCCGAAGTCCAAAAGGGCGCTTACCGTAACGTTGAAGGTAAACAAATGCTCGTTCCTTACCGGGGTTCAATTAAAGATACTCTTCGCGAAATGCAAGAGGATCTTCAATCATCAATTTCATACGCTGGTGGTCGTGACCTTGAATCAATCCGCCGCGTCGATTACGTAATCGTTAAAAACTCCATCATGAATGGGGATTATTAAAGAAAGAGTGTGAGCCAGCAGAGAACTTGCGGAAAGCTAACAATTTCTCCCTCCTGGATGCTGAAAGCATCTGGGAGGGAGGTTGTTAGCTCTAGCAAGTTCCTGGCGAGCAGATCTCGACTCAGTTGCAGTAAAAACACTACTAACTTCTAATAAAAGTCAAAAGAGATCTTGAAGAATCAGATGATTTTTCAAGATCTCTTATTTTTTTACTGTATAGATTCAGCTCTATCCATTAATCACTAAAATGCAGCACCTCATCTAGTGGACGTCGCTCAGATTTATAAGTGTTAATATCTGTATTCTCTTCGTACCCTAAAGAAATTCCCACAATAAATCGTTCATCCGCAGGGACCTTCAAAATTTTGTGTAAAATATCAGGAAAACGAACACTATTATAGGTTGGAATTGAAGCCAAGCCCAGATCAGTTGCCGCTAACATTAGTGTTTGAGCAAATGCTCCCGCGTCCAGAATCGACCAATCAGGTGAAGCTTTTGGAATCGTGATGTAGAGGATGACCGGAGAATTGTAGAGCGTCTGACTAGCTTCAGTCATTTGTTGGTGAGCCTCGTCAAATGTTGCAAAGTGGTGAACAATACCATGTCGCCACTGTTTCATATTTGCCTGCGTTCCATCGCTCCAGTCTTCCCGTGACATCACTGCCAAATCAGGATGCCCGTGATTTCCTGCTAGATCTTCCTCATGATAGGCTACCTTAATTTGTGCCAATGATTTGCCCATTGCACAATAAACCTGCCATGGCTGCGAATTAACCCATGATGGGGTCCGCTGCGCTAGTTTCACAACTTTCTTAATGAGATCCCGATCAACAGGCTGATCCGTAAACTGCCGAACTGAATGACGAGAATTAATTGCTTCCGTTAGTTTCATTCTGATCGCTCCCTAATTAATTTATTCGTTAGTTACAGTTTACCCCATTTTTATTAACTAACGAAATCAGCATTAGCCCCTTTGAGCAATAAAGTTAGCAATCAGTGATGATCTCGTCAGTAGCGACTTCACACTAGCCCGTTCTTCTTCACTATGTGCGCCATCCCCGACAACTCCTAAAGCATCAATCGTCGGGACATCCCGAGAAACCATAATCCCCGCATCGGATGCCCCACCGCCACCAACAGCTTGGAGTTTACCATAGCCAACCTGTTGAGCAACCTGGTTTAATTCAGTAAAAAGCTCGTTAACTGCTGGCGTTTCTTCCATACTATCGATCTTCGTCCGCACTTTTACCGTAGTGGTTGTATCTGGAATGGTTGGCGTAGCAGCAATTAATTTAATTCGCTCCAGTAACCGATCTCGTTGCTGGTTCGTCCTAAACCGAACACCCAAGCTAGTCGTTGCCCGATCTGGAATAATATTCTCACTAGTCCCACCCTTAATCACTCCACAACTCACATGGACACCTGCTTGTAAATCGCTGAGTGCGCTTAATTTAATAATCTGGTGAGCCAATTCAATAATTGCGCTTCGTCCCTTCTCTGGTTCCGCTCCTGAATGGGCAGCTCGGCCATGAACAGTAACATCAACAATCATCCCACCACGGTTATGGGTTCCAACATGACTTGGATCGTCCTTTGTCCCTTCAAGATTAAGGCCATAGGCACCACCTCGGCACTCATCTGCAATAATATCGTACGTATTTGAATCCATGTGGAGCTTTTCCTCGTCACTCACGATGATCATTTTAATTGGGCGCCGATTCAACTTCAGTTTTACCAGAGCTTGAATTGCAAATAGGCTAATCACCAATCCCGGTTTCATATCAAAGATTCCCGGACCCGTCATTTGATCCCCCTCAATCTTAAACGGCCGTTGCTTTACGGTTTCTTTTGGGAAAACGGTATCCATGTGACCAAGTAAAATCACTGGCTGAAGGTCTTTTTCTCCTGGTAGCTCACCGATTAAAACCATCCCTTGCTTTCCGCTATCTCGTTGACGAGTTTGCATTCCGATTTCGCGCATTTTTGCGCTAAGAATATCCGCTACTTTTTGAATACCATCAATGTCATTAGACGGGCTATCGACATTGATGATTTTCTTCGTTAGTTCAATCATTGCCAAAAATTGTTCCTGTAAATAATTCGTAATTTGATTCATTGTTATCTCCTCCGCTCAATTAATCGTCTTAATTTTTATAAATAATTAATCGCGAAACCAGCAAAGAATACTGATACTAAAGTAACGGTGACTAATCCAGCAGTAATCATTTTTGGTAAGAAATAATTCTCTAGTGCTACTTGTTCCGCCTCTGTTTGTCCAGCGCTTGCTGCTATTTCCTGAGATAAAATCATTGTAGTTGGGAAACCGAAAGTACATGTCATTCCCAACGCAATTGCCATTTCACGTGAAACATTAAAGATTTTTGCGGTAAAGAAAGAAGTTATCACTACCCCAATCATTCCCACAATCAGGCAAACTAATAATGGGAGCAAAACAGACATCACAGTTTGTGGCGTCGTATTCGCAAGGCTTGCCAAGATCACGATGGTTACTAAGAATGTAATCATGCCACTAGAGGCGGTTTTATCCATAATATGATCGTCAAGGAAACCTAATTGATTGAAAATAATCCCTAGAATAAAGCACAGAACCAGGTAATTAATCGTGCCGTGAATCAAAAGGCTAACCCCATAGCTTAATGAGGCAACCAGACCCAACTTAGCAAGGTTAATAATTGGTGTATCAAAAAGTGCTGATAATTGTAATGGGCGACGTCGCGTAGTAATCTCGGTTCGTCCTTCCTGAAGCTCCGATCTGCCACCCTGAAGAAGACGGTGAGCTTCCCGCCGCATTGCATAAGTAGCGATTGGAATTCCGATTATGTTTTGGAATGTTAGCACTGCTAAGGCGTAGGTGGACAGCATTTGCATATTCTTTGCCCGCATAGCATTTAACAAGACCAATGTTGCAGCATTTCCGCCAGCAAAGATCGGAGCACCGACAATGCCAAAGTTCTTCTGTTTTACTAGTACGGCAACAGCGACAATTAAAACACATGAACTGATTGCTCCAAGGATCGCAATCATAACCACCTTCCATTGACGCTTTAGCTCAGCAAGGTTAATCGTGGTTCCAAGTGAGGCTAACATCAATCCAACAATTGCCATCCCAAATTCTTCAACCCCACTATTTGAGAAAAGATTTTTCGGCAAGATTCCAGTCCAGAAGCCGATTAACGCTAAAACTGAAATCGTTAGAACCGTGTCAATAATTCCGTTAGTTTTTCGGGAAATATATTCGCTAGCGGCATAAATCACTAGTAGGATTGTTAAAGAAATTACTCCAGACATAAAAAATCCTCCAATATCATTTACTGTTCAAAAACCGATCTCGAAGCGTAAATGGTTTGGAAGATCCAAAAAGACCACGCAGTACTGAACTGTGTGGTCTTTGATAATTTATCGAGCCAACACAGGTACGCTTTGAGAAACCTCAAAATGACCGTACCCGTGTGAAAACACTAAATACGATCAAAAGTGTACCAAGCTTGCCAACTGTTTTGATAACGTGTTTTCATTGTTTTGGCTCCTTTCATTAAATCTTGATTAGAATACTACACTGATTTTTCCAGATGTCAATTACTTATTTTTAATTTGCCTTTTAATTGTGACGATAAACGAAATTTTCCCATTGGAATAACTCGCTTTAATCTGTCCGCCAAAGCTCTTAACAATACTTTGGGCCATTGATAAGCCAATTCCATAGCCCGACTTCTTCTTACTGACTGTTCGGGCCTTATCTTCGCGATAAAACCGCTCGAAGAACCGATTATAATCTACATCCTTACCATCCACAAATGAGTTAGTGACGGAAAGGATAACATTTTTCTTTCGTTTACCCAATTTCAAGTTCAAGAAAACATCCCCGTGCGGATCACAGTATTTATTAGCATTATCAAGTAGAATACTAACTAGCTCATAAAAGTAATGTTCATTCGCCCTTACTGCGAGATCAGAAGTGACAGACTTCTTAAAGTGTTTGCCGTCCTGAAGAATAACGTTCTTGAAATTATCAGCAACCTGATTAGTAATCTGACTCGCATCAATTACAGATAGAGTCATTTGCGGTTGTTCCTGCAGCCGCGCTAACGAAACAAAATAATTAATCAGCTTCGTTAACCGTCCAACCTGCTCCTTTGTACTTTTCGTTAGGTCATTTTCACCATTCAACAATTCTTGCATTTCAGTATTCGCTGAAATAACACTTAATGGCGTCTTTAGTTCGTGACCCGCATTCGTAATAAATTCTTTTTGCCGTTTTTCTGCTTGAATAATTGGTCGAATTGCTGAATTAGAGAACAAAACAAGAACAACCGTATAAAGCAGTAAACTAATTGTTCCGAGAAAGATTCCTAAATACGTAACCTCACGCGCTTTCGTTAGCATTAAACTTTCGTCCAAAAAAACAACATTGATTTTTCCACCATTATTTTTTACTCGATAAGCATAAACCGTTTGCTTATAAAAGATTCGTCCTTGGGTTCGTTGACGTTTCAATACTCGTTGCGTCAACTTTTGAATTTCTCCTGGAGTGACAGATAGAATATGGTCGTCCTGAATGGCCATTCGCTTATTTTGTCGATTAAGCGTGGCACTAAAATAACGGTACTGGTAAAGGCTCTCACGCGTAAAGTGAGGTTGCGAAAATAATTGGGGCTGATTGGGAATCATCCGTGCCGGCATCTCGCCTTCATTATCACTCAAAATCCGTAAAACGGAATTAACTTCTTGATGCGCGCGAAAATAAGTAATTGAACTGATACTTCCCACAATCGTGACAATGACTAGTAACAGCGCACACGTTGAAAAGGCAATAAATTGTTTCCGAAAATGTCGAATCATCTATTTTTCACCCCGCTAACCGATATGGGCCACCCTTTTCACCAACAATTTTTGCTTTTGACTGAATTGACTGCAGTTTTTGACGTAAATAACAAATATTAATCCAAACTTCTTCAGTATCAGCCTCATCATCAGTAGTCCAAACATGGCGAAGCAGATCAGCAGCGGTTAACTGCTTGCCTGCATTAAGAATAAAATACTCTAGCATTTGAGTTTCTTCTCGCGATAAGCTAATTGAGTTACTACTTTCCAGAACCTGCTCATTACTATCTAGATGCAGATCAGCGAACTGGAGCTTCTCATCACTATATTCTTTTGTTCGCCGTTCTAGTGACCGTAATCGAGCAAGCAGTTCCTTAAGTGAAAACGGCTTTGTTAAATAATCATCAGCCCCTAAATCTAGTCCATTAACTCGATCATCCTCTTCAGTCATCGCGGTTAACATCATAATATAGGTTCGGTCACCACGGGCACGAATTTCCTTTAGCGCTTCAAGACCATCCTTTACCGGCATCATAATGTCTAAAATAATTACGTCATAAGCATTTTTGTTTGAAAGCTCAACTGCCTTCTGACCATCACCAACAGCGTCTACTTGATAGTTGCTTTGCTCCATGGCCATTTTTAACACCCGTGCCAGTTGCTCTTCATCTTCTGCAAGTAAAATTCTCATGTTCAATTACCACCTAATCTTCTTGAATTAGTTGTCGAATGGTTTCCATCTGAATATCACAGGAAGCAAGCTGATCCGCACACCGTTTCAATTCCTTACCAATTCGTTCTGGGTTCTTTATCTGGTGCTTGTATTTGATTTCATGTTCCAAACTAGCCCAAGAATCCATTGCAATTGTTCGCAACTGGATTTCTACATAGAAATGACCAGGATTTTGACCATCAACATCTCGATAGTTCTCGCTTACATCTAAAATTAAGTGATAACTCCGGTATCCATTTGGCTTTGCCTTTGTAATATAGTCTTTCTCTTTAACAACTGAACACCAATCAGCATCACGCAGGATCGCAAGACACCGGTCGATATCACTAATAAAGTTGCAAACAATTCGAATTCCTACAGCATCCCGACACCGACGCAATGCAGACTCGACCGTTAATGGGTAGTTTTTTCTTTGGCATTTCTCTTCCATACTGGCGGCTGTTTTGACCCGCCCAATTAAGTGTTCATATAACTTTGGTCGATGATTATCAATTTCTTGTTGATTTAATTGGCGAATTCGTTCCTCAACGTCAGAAAGAATTGCCTCTAATGTTTCTTCATAAGGGCCATAGATCGACATGATCAACACTCCTATTATCTTTTAACTAGTTTTTATTATAACAAGCTTTCGGAAAACACTTTAGCAATAAGGGATCCTTAATATAATTATAAAAAGCAAGAAATCTGAAATTAAATTTTCAGCTTCTTGCTTTTATTTAGAACAACCTTTTATAGCGTACTGGCAACTAATTCTATTATCGCTGTCATAACGATATCGATAACCGTTAACAGCCTATCCAGAACCATCTTCATTAATTTCTCCTCAATTACTACTAAATAATTACACTAAGTTTATCACAGTTTTTGCTATATTTAGTGTTGTTTCTCATTATACCGTTTCATACAGAAGTAGGAGAGCGCAGCCAAAGCAGCCACGACTACGGCAACCATTAATGTCTTAATAGTAAAGTTAGTAATCATGTACGCAGAAATTATTAAGGCAACTACCGGAATTACATCTTTTCCCGGCAGTTTAAATCCATTACTTGGAAATTGTCCAGTATGCTCAAATTTAATTACCGAGAGAATTGACGGGACATACTGAACAAAACTAGCTAACACAATACAGGATACCAAGAAAATATATGATTGGGTAACAAGAAATAATGCTACTATTGCTGTTACCAGAACTGCAACCCATGGAGCATCATATTTGTTTTTTTTGCCAATCCACTTTGGCAACATTCGGTGCTCACTCGCAAGAGAAGAAAGTAAGGATGGAGTATCAAATGAAATTGCAAAGGCAACTCCAAAAATACTAATTAACATACCTATAATCACTAATATATATCCCCACTCACCAACTCCATTTTTAAAGGCATGGGCAATTGGTGTGCTATATTTCGCAGTTGCTGGTCCCAGAATCCCAATTGCAACGACCATCATTAATGCGTAAAGGATGGTAACACTTAACATTACTGTAACCAATACTTTCGGAATATTTTTTTCTGGATTTTTCATTTGTTTAGCGGCAATTGGAATAAACGAAAAGCCAGCAAACATATAAAAGGTAACACTAAATGCCGCCCCAAAATGCTTTGCAAACGGCATTAAGCCAGTGGTTGCTGTCTTTGGAATGACAGGAGAAAAGTTTGTAAAGTGAATAAAGAAGATCCCAACAACAATAAAGATAATAATTGTCAGCATCTTGGCGGCCGAAGAAAGGTTATCTAACGCTTTAACAATTCTTCGTCCAAAGAAATTGACAATTGCAAAAAAGATAATCAATCCGAATACACTTGAATAATAGAGCCAATTATTATTAAAAATTGGAAGAAAACTTTTTAAGGTAGTCAAAAGAGCAACTGTCTCAGCAGCCAGTGTACAACAGCCCATGAACCACACAAAAATACCGACTTCGTAGCCCCAAAAACGCCCAAATGCATTATAGGAATAAATCCAGGCAGCTCCCGAATTAGAAAAACGACTGGCTAAGTCAGCATAACAAAGGGCAATTAAACTAACCGTTACGGCTGCAAACAGCATTACTAAAACCCCCGTCAAATTCATATCCTTATAAATTTCTTGTGGTAACAAGAAAGCTCCAGAGCCAACAATTCCATTAATCCCTAAAAAGTAAATCGACATGAAAGAAAGTTTTCGCGGAATTTTTTGCTTTGTATTAATCACAATCGCCCCATCTCTTATAAAATTATTAATAGCTATATCATAATTATAATGCCATCGAATTAAGCTAGGCAAATAATTAGTGCTGAACTATTAATAATTCTTCAGAGATTAACCAATTTAAATTAACTCGATTATGGTTCTAGTCCCCCACTTGAAGGAACAGCTAAAATAAAATTAAGAATCCGGTTAGCATAACTCTGTGAACCTAAATAATCATCGATAGTTGAATTTAACTCACCTAAGTTGTCAGTAATGATCCCATCAACATGGTTATACATCATCTGCTTCATAACATCGGCATCATTGACCGTCCAGGAATAAACCATATCTTTCTGGTGGTGTGCCTGCTGAATAAACTCGAAGTTCAGCGTGGAGTATTCCATCGAATATCCATCAGCAATACTCTGCGGGTAGGAGAAATTATACGGTTGGATGTGTAAGACCTTTAACTTAGGGTTCAATTGTTTTAATCCCGTAACAACACGGTAATCGAGTGAATGGACTAAATCATGATCCTGAATTATTCGGTTTCCATATTGACGATTGAACCGTTTAAGCATCCCCTTAGAATCTGCAGGGGTTGTCTTTACTTCAATCAATAATTTTTGATGCAGTTTTTCCGCTGCATTAAGATACTGATCAAAACTAGCAATTTTTGCCCGATGCCCGTTTTCACGTGCCGTCAACTTAGTTAGTTGAGCTAACGTTAATTCATGGGGAGTTTTGTTAATTCCCGTTAACTTCTTTAAGTTTTCATCATGGAGTACCACAAATTGATGATCTTTAGTTTCATGAATATCCATCTCAACATACGTTGGCTGCAGACGATGGGTCTTTTTCATTGCGGGAATTGTATTTTGAACACCATTTTCTTCTGCAACTCCTCGGTGAGAAATGGTAACTGGTCGCGTTAATCCAGAACCCTTGAGATAATAGTAATTATTAACCACGATAAGGCCTCCAGCAAATATTGCTAATAAGGTGAAAAATGTCCAACCATACCAGCTGCTTCCCCTTACTTGCTCCTTATCTGCTGAAAAATCATCAATTAGGGAAATCACCACCTGTAGTGCAATTGTTCCTGTCCAAATTGTCAATAATTCACTAATTACTTGAACTAAGGTCAAATTAAATATCGCCATTCCAAACGCTATTTTCCCGGGAAATAAATCCATTACCGTCTGCAATCCGTAGATTAATAGGTAAAACAGCCCCAGGCTAACTGTGGTCACTATTCCAAGAACAATTAACCGTTTAACGTATTGCCACCATTTTAATTTTTGGGTAAGTCGCCAACTCTCAACTAAAGCATCACGAGTCCGATATCGTTGATAAATCATCAAAGGCAAGGTTAAGATCAACCGAATACCGAGAATCGTAATAATAACGTAGAAAATAAGCAATCCAGCTAAAAGCACATTACTCCGCGTCATAAAATCAAAGATAAATTCAGGAATTTGAACCTTTGATAATAGTGGTGTCCGAAATACTAGATCAACAAAGGGGAGAACTAGGACAAAATAAAGAAGCATTAATGGCAAAGATCCAGGACGAATATTCTGCATCACCAACCATGACTCCTTCATCAAACGTTTGAAACTAATTTGGTTTCCCAAAATCAGCCGAAGTCCCAATAAAAGACACGCAAACTGCCAATAGATCACAAGAAGCAAGAGAACTAATTCAACTAATAGTCCAATAACTACCATTGTGTGTTGTGTCACTAGTATTCCAATATTTTGGTAAGAGATAAATGGGATTCCGCCCGCTTGCAAGATGTAGGTCGTTGCTAACCGAAAAAGCGGGATAAAGATCAGCTGGTTAGCAAGATCTATCCCTACAAATAAGATAATAAAAGATATCCAATGTTGCCAAAAATTCTTTGAATACTGGCAAAGATTACGCCAAATTGCTTTCAAAACTACTCCCTCTTCAATTGCTCAGTTAGTGTATTTTATGTCCTCACCATTATACAGCACTCATCATTGACGAACCTGTTTAATATTGGCAAGTGCAATGGCTGGATGGTGGTTAAAGAAGACTCTCCCCCGCTCAAGCTTAACTACCGATACCTGATCACGAAATTCTTCATAGTAACCAACTTCATCATTGAAGTAGTTAATCACAACTGTTTGTTTCGTTCCTGCTAAAGACTGGAGGACACTAAGCAAGTGTGTTTGCACTTTGGCAGGAAGATACTTTTTATGAGAATAAATTAGTGCCTTTTGATGAATTAAATTATTAAACCCCGTCAAAGCTGCAAAAGGGGAAAATTGACCAGCACGATCTGACTGCAGCATTGGCATATGTCCCTTTGAATGTTGATAAGGGCGCTTCATGATATCGTTATACTGAGAAGTATCACTAAATAATTTCTGCTCAATTATTTCCTTTTCATTCATTATTATGCTTGGTGACCCCCAATCTGATCATTTCGTTCCTTAGTTGTCGATCCCTTTTTCAAATCTGCTAGGTGAAGGATAACGTTTTTGTTACCTAGTTTCTGCTGAAGTTTAAGAATCGTCGCTTGCAGTTTTTGGTCACGTTGCCGCTTAATTGCCGCTGCTTGCTCTTGCTTAATTTCCTTTTGCGGATCCTCAAAAAGATTAACCTGTTTGAAGTGCGGGGTTTGCGCTGCAACATCTTCATCAATCATGTGAGTCACAATTAACGTTATCTTCCTGATTAGTAGGCTAGGATTAGTACATTTTTTATACAACTCTTTATAGATTTGCCTTAATTCTGAACCAGCGGCTGTTGGCAGATCAAGCTTTCGGTGCGCGTGACTGGGCTTAGCTGTTCTTCGGCCATAAAAATCTTCAACTACCGGTCCCTGATAGTTTGGCGCATATTGAAGACTCTGCGGATCGTAGTTAATGACAATGCCAAAATCAGCACTGACTACATGTCGCTTAACCATACTCAATGCAACTGAATCAACCATCCCCTGAGCCGCGGCTAGCCCTTCATGATACTTATACGGTTTCATCAATACTTGACTGGAATAAATTCCGTGTTCTTCTGAATGGTAGTTTTTAATATCCGCGATAGTTGCTGTCTCATGTCCCCAAGCATGGTCGATTAGCAACTCAGCATTTTTCCCAAACTCACGGTAGAGGATTTCCTCATTGAACGGATCCGACAATTTACCAAGCGAACAACGGGCAATGTCACCCATAGTATGCAAGCCTAATTTTTCCAATCGTTTTGCATAACCGCGACCAATCCGCCAAAAATCCGTCAGGGGCTGATGTGCCCAAAGATAGCGACGATATTGATACTCATTCATTTGGGCAATCCGGACACCATCTTGATCAGCAGGAATTCGTTTAGCAACAATATCCATCGCAACTTTTGCTAAGTAAAGGTTTGTACCAATCCCGGCCGTTGCAGTAATTCCGGTTTCTAACTGAATTTGTTGGATAATCTTTTTTGCTAAGGTATGAGGCGATACCTGATGATCGTGAAGGTAATCTGTAACGTCCATCATTACTTCATCAATTGAATAGGTATGAATGTTTTCGGGTTTGATAAACCGTAGATATATTCCATAGACCTCCGCGCTTTTTTCCATATAAAAGTGCATCCGCGGCGGAACAATTTGAAAACCAATTCGTAAATTAGGCGACTTTAACAACTTCCCCCGATAAATTGAATCATGTTTCGAAAGGTGGTGACACGTTGCTTTCTTTGCCCGCTCCCGATTTAACCGATCAACAATTTGTTGAACTTCGTATAAACGTGGTCGTCCAGGAACTCCAAATTGCTTTAAAGCTGGTGATACTGCCAAACAAATTGTCTTATTAGTTCGTGACCGATCTGCAACAACTAAGTTAGCATTTAACGGGTTCAAATGATGAGCAATGCACTCAACCGATGCATAAAATGATTTCAGATCAATCGCCATATAGATTCTCTGTTGGTCATTCATCAGCTATTTTCCTTTCACTATTTTTATTTATTATAACATCTTAATCGAACAAATGGTCGATAAAATGTAAAAAAATGATCCCGACAACTATGTCTAGGATCATTTAGTTAAATATTAGATCTTAAAAATCAACATCGTCTGGATCCGCACATTGGCCACCCAGGTTGGTTAGAAGACTAATTTCTTTCATTTCTTCGTCAGTCAGTGCAAAGTCAAAGATTTCAGTATTTTGAATCATCCGGTTTTCATGAATTGACTTTGGTAGTGGCACAATTCCTTGTTGAATAATCCACCGTAAACTAACTTGTGCAGGAGTTTTATCATATTTATCCGCAATTTGCAGAATTGTTGGGTTAGTCATTACGCTTGCTCCTTGTCCGCCAAGCGGGGCCCAAGCCTCCACAAGAATATTATGTGCTTGTAAATACTTTACTTGTTCAGTATGGGGCCAACCAGGATGAACCTCAATTTGGTCAACAGCTGGGGCTACCGTTGCGGTCTTCATCAAGTCAACAATATGGTGCGGCATAAAGTTACTTAAACCGATTGCCTTAATTCTGCCCTCTTTATACAGATCCTCCATTGCTCGCCATGTCTCAGCGTTGATTGTACTTGCATCAGTACCGAATTGCTTTTGGTTTGCTGGCCAGTGAATTAAGTACAAGTCAAGGTAGTCCATTTGAAGCCGATCCAGAGTTTCTTGAAAGGCTTTTCTTGTCGATTCATAACCCCGATTGTCGTTCCACAACTTGCTGGTTACAAAAAGGTCTTTCCGGTCAATTCCAGAATCCTTAATTCCCTTACCAACCGCTTCTTCATTACCGTATACAGCTGCTGTATCAATGTGACGGTAACCAACCTTAATTGCATCCGCGACTGCTTTTTCAGCAACGTCAGCAGGAGTCCGGAACGTCCCGTAACCGACACATGGAATTTGGGTCCCGTTATTTAGATTTAACTTTGAATTAATGTTTGTTAATTCGATCAATTTGTCCACTTCCTTCTCACTTACTATTATATAGTCTTTCTCCAATTTAGGGTAATTTTTAAAATGTGACTTTCTACTTCATTAAAATTCTATTATAATACTATTAAAATAATTCAAGGAGGTTTTCTATGCGACCACGAATTGCAATTCCAGCAGACACTTTAACTGAGGCTACTAATATCATTAATGAGCGTAACGCTGCTTATGCTCCTCGGCCACTAATCGAAGCAATTGTTAAATCAGGAGGCCTCCCAGTAATTTTTCCTAGTGTGGATCCTGAGTTAATTCCCAACTATCTTGATCTTTTCGATGGGATTATTTTTGCGGGTGGCAGTGACGTTGATCCCACTTTTTACGGTGAAGAACCGCATCAAGAATTAGGATCTACATACTTCAAACGCGATTTATTTGAAGTTGCGTTAGTTAAAGCCGCGCTAGAAGCAAATAAGGCATTAATGGGAATTTGTCGCGGAATGCAAGTAATCAATGTTGCTCTCGGCGGAACTGTTTTTCAAGACTTATCAGAAGATCCTCGACAAACCCTAAAGCACTCCCAAAATGCTCCGGGAAACTTTCCTTCTCACCACGTTAATGTGAAACAAGATAGTCGAATCTTCAATCTGGTGGGCTCACGTCCTTACGTTAACTCTCGCCACCACCAAGCACTTAATCAAATTGGGAGCGACCTAAGAGTAACCGCACGTGCTGATGACCAAATTCCCGAAGCTATTGAATCGATCGATAATGATCGGGTTCTGGCTGTTCAATGGCATCCAGAAAATATGTTTAAACACTACGATTATTCACAAGCGCTTTTCGCTGATTTAATTCAACGAGCACAAGAATAAATAAAGAGAAGAGGCAAGAAAAACTTGCCTCTTCTCTTTATTTATCTACTTAACGCTTTTCGTAACTCGTCTGAGCTATAAATTTTCCCATCTTCAAATCCCTTAAACGGATTGATCGATTCCTGGGCTGCAACCTGATAACGTTTTGCTCGACGAAGTGCATATTCTGTTAACGAACCATCTTTGACGTAGTTTAGCAGTTTAGCACTTGGTGTTGTCAGTGGATTTTCAACCCGATCTTCCAAATCTTCAAGTACTTCAGCATATTCTGGTCCCAATTGAATTTGATTTGCATACCGTTCAAGACTCTTCACTAGTGCCCGAGCAGTTGCTTGATACTTGCAATTTTCCCGTGGATCTTCTTCCGCAACAACCTCATTCATCTTATCAGCGTTTTTTAGAATATCATTAACTTCCTCTTCATTTAACGCTGGGTGCATGATGAAGTAACTAGCAAGCAGCCGGATAAACCGTAACGTCCCCGTACGAATCCCAACTGAACTACTTGGATCAAGATCGAGCATTCGTAATTCAAGGTATTCGATTCCGTTTTTCGGTAAATCCTTAAGATTGCGATTACCCTTAAAACGGACTGAGCCGTGAAACTCGTAGTCTGATGTCAGGACGCCATCCTTAACTCCCTTTTCAATTCGCGCAATGTATCGATCAAGATTGGTAAAGTCGCCAGTAAACTTGGTACCGAATCCGTACTTGCTTTGGCGAATGCTCCGAAGCGGGTGTTGAGGTCCTTGACCATTTTCAAAGTAGTTTGCTTCCGCAATTGGACTAGCACCAAACAGGTAAGTGATAAACCAGCGATAGCGAACAAAGCCTTGCGCTAATATTGTGTAAAGGTAGTTACGGACTTCCCGCTCATCTTTAAACTTTCCCGGGAAATGTTTTTGAACTAGTGCAATAACGTGTTGATCAATACTTAAGTTGATGTGAGCACCACAGGGAGTTCCCTGTGAGTAGCCATGACGCTTTGCCCATTCCTTTAAATACGCCTCTTTTTCGGGGCCCATCTTAGCCAGCCGTAATTTTCGCTTATCCTTTGGTAACCGTGGTGGCATTGATAAGGGCCAAAGTAATTCTCCAGGAGCTAGTGCAGAACGCAACGAATTATTGATAACGTATAAATAGTGCATTGCATCAAGCGCGTGTTGAGCAGACGGCGTTACCGTTTCAGACATTGTTTCCAAAAAATCATTGGTAATCCATGGATTGGTCTTTTCATCACCAATTGCCGATGGATATGGCTCCTGGCTAATGTTACCATTCTCATCTACCCGTTGCATTTCAATTTCAAGGCCCATTGTAAAGTCCTGAGTCTTTGCAACAGCTTCATTATCAAAGATTAATTGACCAATTTGACTGAACATTGCTGTCCCTCCTCATAACTCTCTCATTATTTTCTAATAATATACATGTTATGTTCCTCTAAGGCAATATTCAATCATAAATACTAAAGATTATTAAGTTCACTACTGAACTAGGCTGTTGTTTAGGTAATAGTACAAATAAAATTTAAGTATTTATTCAATTACTAACGCTTATCTTATTCTGTTCGTAACTCACTAACCAACTCATTAACTTGTTGCTGCTGTTTCGAAGTTTGATAAAACCTCCTTACTAATTGCTTTACCGTTACTTCCTTTTTTCGTCTTATTTGGTTATTTTGACTATCTTTAATCTCAACAGTTTGATCTTCATTAACTGAAAAATAGATGATTCTCTGCCTCTCACCCGCTGCAATTAGGAAGCTTTCATTTTCTCCAATTCCTTTTGGGACGGTATCCGATGGTTTAATGACACCATAGACTAGTTGATTGCTATTAAGCTGTTCTGTTAACCACTTTGGATCCATCGCTAAACCTACTAAAATACTTAACTGTTGATCGGTTAACCTTAGGCGTGACTTCTGACTGGTCTCCTGCACGGTTTTTGTCTTCTCATTATGACTATCTTTTAGCGCAATATTAACAGTTCCTCCTACTCATATTCCAATTACAACCACTACTAATCCTAGAAATTTAATTATCCTTTGTCGTTTCATCGTTCATTCCTCAATCTAATCAAAAAGGAAACACAACGAAGAATTTCAACGTTGCATTTCCTTTAATTATGCAGTGATATTCACTTTTAGCAAGAATGGATTTAACTGTTAATACCATCCATCCTCCTCCCAATTATCCAACTGAACTAATATTCTTAATTATTCATTTGATAGAGAGTTAACATTAGTTCATTTGTTTCTTAATTGCTGCCAGCGAAACATCACCAGTTTCAGCAAACTTAACATCGGCATCCTTCAATTCTGAGCCGAAGCCGATGGAAAGTTCACCAGCACGATTAATTGATTCAATTCCTGCTTGAGCATCCTCTAATCCTGCTACTTGGTCAGCAGGAAGGTTCATTAGCTTAGCTGCTTCACTATAAATCTCTGGGTCTGGTTTACCGTGAGTTAACTTAGCAGGATCCACAATTCCTTCAAAGTAATCAGTAATTTGTAAGTACTTTAATACTTTAGGTGCATTCTTAGAAGCTGAGGCCAAAACAATATGGTAGTTGTTTTCCTTTAATTCGTCCAAGAAGTCCTTCATTCCTGGAAGAATATCAGCAGGAGTCAATGTTTCAACTAACTTAATGTAGTTGTCATTCTTTTCGGTAGCCAGTGCTTCTTTTTCTTCTTGAGAGTAATCATTCTCATGACCACCAGCCTTCAGGATCAATTCTAGGGAATCCATCCGGCTAACTCCCTTTAAACTGTCCGCAAGTTCAGGAGTCCATTCTGTGCCAACTTTATCAGCAAGTTGGTGCCATGCTTGGCCGTGAAAACGGGCAGTATCAGCGATTACACCATCAAGGTCAAAAGCAAAACCTTTCAAATCTTCAAACTTCATTATCGAAATTCCCCCAGTAATTACTTCAATTCAAGCTTCTTACCGTCAAGATCAATGGTAATTGGGTCACCTGATACCAAGTCAATCTTAGTACCGTGCTTGTCAACCTTAACCTTCAAGATCCGACCACGGAACATTTGACGGAATTGGTATGAGTTCCACTTCTTAGGAAGGAATGGTGCATAGTGTAATTCGTTACCCCGAACACGCATACCAGCGAATCCTTGAACAATATCAAGCCATGAACCAGTCATTGAAGTGATGTGTAAACCATCTGAAGTATCGTTGTTGTAGTTATCAAGGTCAAGACGAGCTGAACGTTCATATAATTCAACAGCCTTGTCTTCGTAACCAATATCAGCAGCAATGATTGAGTAAACAGAAGCAGAAAGACTTGATTCGTGAACCGTAAATTGTTCGTAGAAGTCGAAGTTGTTCTTCTTTTGTTCCTTAGTAAAGTCATCAATGAAGTCCCAAAGACCTTGGATAACGTCACCTTGCTTTACGTATGGTGAACGTAAGATCCGGTCCCATGACCAGTGTTGGTTAAGTGGTAATTGATCGCTTGGAATTTCAGAAACTGGTGTTAAGTCCTTGTCCATGAAGCCATCATTTTCTGGGAAGATGTCACGTTCCTTATCGTAAGGAAGGTACATGTTATCAACGATTCCCTTCCAACGACGCTTTTCGTCTTCGGAAACGTTAAGCTTCTTAGAAACCTTATCGTCAACTTCGTCCAAGATTTCAAGAGTGTACTTAAGAGTCCACCGGCAAAGAAGGTTAGTGTACCAATCGTTGTTAACGTTGTTGTCGTATTCGTCAGGACCAGTTACAGCGTGAAGCATGTACTTATTCTTGTTTTGTGAGTAGTGAACACGATCTGCCCAGAAACGAGAAATTTCTGTTAAGACTTCTGCACCTTCGTTGAGAACGTATGACTTGTCGCCAGTGTACTTAGTGTAAAGGTAAATAGCAAAAGCAATGTCCCCGTTACGGTGGATTTCTTCAAAAGTAATTTCCCATTCGTTGTGACATTCAATCCCGTTGAAGGTAACCATTGGGAATAATGCACCATCGAGATCTTGCTGCTTAGCGTTAACAAAGGCACCATCTAATTGCTTGTAACGGTACATTAACAGGTTCCGTGCAACTTCAGGGTTAGCTACCCCAAGGTAAACTGGAATACAGTAAGCTTCAGTATCCCAGTAAGTAGCACCACCGTACTTTTCACCAGTAAATCCTTTTGGACTGATGTTAAGACGGTAATCATTACCGTAGTAAGTAGAGAAGAGTTGGAAAAGATTGAACCGAATTCCTTGTTGTGCTCCATCGTCACCATCAATTTCAACGTCAGACTTAACCCAACGATCTGCCCATTCTTGAACATGAGGTTCGAGAAGATCGTCAAAGCTTTGGTCATCAAGCTTTTCACTTAATTCATCAAGATGCTTTTCGATTGCTTCTTGAGAATCAAAGTCACGTGAAGTTACAACAACTGTCCGCTTTTCAAAGTTAACTTCCTTACCAGCAGCAACAGTTCCGGCAAAGGTGTTGTAAGCATCCTTTTCGTCAGTTCCGTCGCCAACATGGTCAAGGTCAGTCTTGGAAGTGGTCTTCATTCCAACAGTGAATTGTGGAGTACCGAAGTCATTCTTCTTAGTCATGGAAGTCAATTCGGCATGTTCACCATTAGCAGACTTGTTAAGAACATTCCAGAATTGTTCATCATAGTTAGCATCTTCGTTGTAAACGTCAGCATCGATCATGCTAGTAATTTCTACCTTAGCATCACCAGTACCACGGTTCTTGATGTGAAGACGCTGACCAACTAATTCCTTTTGGGTAGCACTTACGAACCGTTCAAAATTGAAGTACATTTCGGTACCACCAATTTCAACAGTAAATTCACGTTCTAGGACACCACGCTTCATATCAAGATCAAGCTTAAAGTCCTTTGGTGTTTGCTTAGCAAGGTCAAGTTGTTCACCGTTAACCTTAATAATTAGCTTCATGAAGTTAACTGCGTTGATCATCTTACCGAAGTACTTAGGATAACCATTCTTCCACCAACCAACACGAGTCTTGTCTGGGAACCAAACACCACCAAGGTATACACCTTGCATGTGATCAGCTGAGTATCCTTCTTCAAAGAAGCCACGCATACCCAAATTTTCGTTAGCTAAACTAGTCATTGATTCTTGAAGACGCTTATCTTCAGGATCCCACTTATGAGTTGCAACGTGCCATGGAGCAATTTCAAATGTTTGTTTCATAATTCAATTCCTTCCTTCTTTAGACAATAGGGCTGTGGCTAATTCCCGTCACAGTCCTATTCTAGTTTAATTTACTTTATTATTCAGCTTATTCGCCTTATTCAGCGTAGGTTTCCTTAATTGTACCAACTGAAAGAGCACCAAGAGCTAACACAATTCCGCCAAGGATGAACATGTTAACTTGTGAGTGACCAAAGAGTGGGAACAATGCGAAACTAAGCAATGAGGCAACGATTTGTGGTAAACAAATTGAACCGTTGAAAAGTCCAAGGTAGGTACCCATGTGCTTACCAGACAATGCGTTAGTAACAATGGTTAATGGGTAAGTGTTCATTCCGGCCCATGCGATCCCGACAAGGATGTAGGAAATAATTAATGTCCATTGGTCGTGGATAAAGAAGACAGAAACGAAACCAAATGCACCAAGAAGTAAACTACCAGCATAGCCTAGCTTGTGGTACTTGTTAGGAACCTTAGCTAAAACATATGACCAAACAACAGCGGCAATTGATTGAACGGCAGCTAAAACACCGTACCAGTTACCAGCAGCTTGGTAACCTGCTGAAGTAGCGTTAGTAGTATCCCAAACGTTCTTAGCAATCGCACCTGCTGAGTATGTCCAGAGGTATTGGAAAGCAAACCAGCAGAAGAATTGAACAAGGGTTACAGTCCAGAATGCCTTAGGAGCAGTCTTTAGCAAGGTGAACCAGTTTCCACCTTCCTTGTTATCTTCTTCAGTAATTCCGTGGTACTTAGCGTAAGTTGCTGGGTCATATTCATGAACACGGAAAACAGTGAACAAACTAGTAATAACCAGCAAAGCAGCACCAACATAGAAAGCGACCTTAACAGAATCAGGAACAACCCCTTTAGGAGCAATGTTCTTAACCCCGAACCAAGTAAACAGGAATGGGAAGATAGCGGCTAATACGGCACCGGTGTTTGATAAGAAACTTTGAATACCGTATGCATAACTCTTTTGGTCATCGTTAACCATGTCCCCAACCATCATCTTGAATGGTTGCATTGCAACGTTAGATGACAAATCAAGGAAGGCAACGGTAATAGCACCAAACCACAAGGCAGCTAGTGAACCATACCCGAAGCCAAAACTACCTGAGTTCGGCAACAGTAACATAACAATAACAGCAACAATCATCCCTAAAAGAAGGTATGGGAGACGCCGACCACCGAGCTTTGGTGCCCAAGTACGGTCGGAATAGTAACCGACGATTGGTTGAACAACAAGTCCCATTAAAGGTGGCAGGATAAAGAACCATCCCAGGTTGTTAGGATCGGCACCAATGGTTTGGAAAATCCGACTCATTTGTGAACTTTGCAAGGTGAAGGCAGTCTGAACACCCAAGAATCCAAAGTTGATCATCCAAATCGTACTCTTGGAGAGTGTTGGCAAGCCTGCGCCCGCTGGCTTTTCTTGACTCATAATTACACCCCTAATTATCTTAAAATTAATGCTTCTCGTCATGAAAGCGCTTCATGACATTTTACAATTAATAATATACCAGATTCCTCACTTTTGCGCAACCGTTTGCACAAAATTTTTGGAAGGGTTTTCTTTATTCAAAAACAAAAAGGCTGAAATACCAATGATTTCAGCCTAATTTTTCTTTAATTTTAACTAGTGTGCTCTCGTATTAATTAACTTGAAATGTGACATAACTGTGGTGCTTCATTGGATCGAAAAGCAACTTAACCGCCTCTCTCCCCAACTCACGGGGACGCAAATCAATCCGCCCATCACTATTTGTCAGCATCCCCATTAACCGACTATTGTTAAAGCAAAATACTGGTAACGAGCGCTTTTGCAATTCATGAGAAAAGCGAACAAATAACAGATCATCAGAGAATAATAAACCATCTGTTTCGGGATGGTTATTAAGAAAATCATCCAACGAATCAGCATTCGTACCCAATTGCCAGACAACTGCTTTTAAATGATGAGTTCTCATGCATTCATCATAACCAGCTGCTCGTTCTCGCTCAAACAACCACGGATCAACCGATTCAAGAAAAGCTGGATGAGTTAAATGATGGGTTTTTAACAGTTGTTCTGTTGCTGCTTTCCCAGCAGCAATATTGTCGTTGTCAACGAATCGATCCGGATAATGATCCGTTGGGTGACCGATAATAACAAAGTTAAGGTTTTTCTGCCGTAAATAAGCTGTTATGGGATCATTGCTCATTGCATAAAAAACCAGAAAGTTATGGACCTTAGATTGATCAACCATTGAACGAACCTCTTCAAGCAATTCGTCTTGAGTTGCGGCGATTGCTACTACCATTTCGTAATGTAGTGGCTGAAGTGCCGTACTAACTCCCCGCATGAGGTCAATATGAAATGGGTTTGCTGGTGCCGTATCTTCCGTAACTGGAAAAATTAACCCCACCATATTCGATTCTCCACGAGTAAGGTTCCGCGCAGTGTAGTTAGGTTGATACCCTAACTCTGCCGCAATCTTCTTAACCCGTTCTCGCGTTTCCTGACTAATTCGCGGATTATCATTCAACGCCCGTGATGTCGTTGAAACGGATACTCCCGCCTGTTTTGCAATGTCCTTAATTGTTACCATTACGGCCGTCCCTCGATTTCAAATGGAATAAACTCACCTAATTCTACCAGGTAGAGTCCCATCTGAACAACCGGTATTGGCTTCATAATATTTAATGCTTGTCGATATAACTCCAACTGACCACGATAACGACCAGTAATTTTAGCTAATTCAAATTCTCGATACTGAGGATTAATATGATCGGTTTTATAATCGACTAAAGTAATTCCTTTAGGCGTTTCTAAATAGCCGTCAATAATCCCATGAACCAGGATCCGCTCATCATCCCTTGCTTGAACCTCTTTAAATAGTTCATGACCATTCATTATCATCGCAAATGGTTCTTCCCGATGATAGTTTTGCCCATTGGCGATAATCTGTCGTCCTGGATCTGTTTGGAAAAATGCAGCAATTCCTTCCACATTAATAAACGGTGCTACTGCAGAGTTAATTAGGTGCTCCTTAACTAATTGCCGGACCTCATTACGAACTTGTTCCACTGTGATTTCTTCACTATCTAGTGGTAATTTTTGAAATACCAGGTGGGTGGCGGTCCCAACCTCTGTTGCTGCTGGCGACCGATTACCTTGTTGAATAAACTGTGGTGTCGCAAAATCATTTCTTAAATAAAGTCCGCGGTTCTTCACCTTCCGTTGCTGTTCATAATCCCACTGACCCATTTCACGATTATCCGGATCTTCAAATACCCGTTTTACATCCGTAACTGATTGGTAGGCCGTCGTTTTGGTTGCAACTTCATGCGGATAACGAAAAGCAAGTACTCGATTAATTTCCTCTGCTGACAAGGATTTGAGTGATTGCGTATCCACTTCACCTGTTACATTGATTGAACTAGCTAATTCTTTCAGTTGTTGCTCAACATCAGTAGCAGTCAAAGTTTTGGCAACGAAAAATGGTTCTGGCGCCATTCCGGTGAACCCTTTTCCCGTATTAAGAGGACTCTCTTCCAAAACAATTCCCTTATCTGTTATGTCATTCCCTGAAATACTTAACTTGGTAGCATTAAACTGATCAGAATACCGCGCCAGGGCTAAACCTATCCAATCCATAAAGGACTTTGCGCTTATCCGCAACTGCGAACCAAGCAATTGCTGGCTACTTTGGAATGCTTTTTGCCAACTATTCCATGCTTCAACTAGTTTTTGGCCCCGCCGTGTTTCATTGAACGATGCCGTAATGACTAGCCGCTGTTCTGCTCGGGTTAGTGCAACGTAGAGGACCCGCAAGTCTTCTGCTCGTTCTCCCTGCTGAATATTATTCAAAATAATTTGTCGCTGAGGCGTATCATAAACTAGCCGTTGTTGATCCATTACCTTAATACCAACTCCAGAATTCGGGTCAACAACTGCATTTTCCCGAACTGCCGCATTATTAAAATGGTGGTTTGTATTAATCAAGAAAACAACCGGAAATTGAAGTCCCTTACTCCCATGAATCGTCATTACATTAACGGTATTCGTGTCTAATTGTGTTGGTGCCACCCCAAGATCCTGATCGTGTTCCTGCATTTTTTCAATAAAGCGAGTGAACTGGTAAAGCCCCTTAAAACTACTTTGCTCATAAGTATGCGCCCGTTCATATAGTGCATGAAGGTTGGCCTGTCGCTGTTGGCCACCCGGCATTGCACCAACATAGTCTAAGTAACCAGTTTCCTGATAAATATGCCAAATTAAATTAACTAAGGTTTGTTGTTGAGCTACCTGACGAAATTCAGTTAACTGCTCAATAAAAGTAGTTAGTTTTTGCTGAAGACGTGTTAACTGCTCTGAGTTCAATGCTGATGATTGCTGAAGGCGGTGATTTTCAAAGTTACTCTGACACGTCATTAATGCCGTATAAAAGTCTGTTCGACGGTTTTGAAGACGAATGAAAGCTAACTCTTTATTACTAAGGCCAACAACCGGTGAACGAAGAACTGCAACTAATGGAATATCTTGCTTAGGGTTATCAATAATCTTTAGCAATGCCATCATTACCCTAACTTCTGTTGCTTGAAAATAACTTTCAACATCATGAACTGTCAATGGAACTTCCAACTCGTTGAATTGTTCCATTAAAGTATTATTAATGTTCTTTGTTCGCTCAAGAAGAACAATATCCCCATATTGAACTGGTCGCATTTGCTGTGTCTTTTTATCGTAAATTAATTCTTTATTGGTTACCATCTGCTTAATTCGCATAGCAACCATTCGTAGTTCTCCAGTTAGCTTATCGTCTTCTTGGGGAAGATTAGGATTAGCGTTGGCATCATAAAGTAATACCTCAGCAGGAGTAACCTGGTTATCTGGATTCTCATCATAATAAGTTGCGGCATACTTCAAATGAGCGTCCTTATCATAATCAATCTCGCCAACCTGACGATCCATCAATTGTTCAAATAAAACATTTGTAAAGCCAGTCACATTTTGCATTGACCGGAAATTCTCTGCTAGAACAATCGATTCACCGCATTTTCCTTTACGGTAATTTTCATATTTTGTAAGGAAAAGAGTCGGATCTGCCTCACGAAAACGGTAGATTGACTGCTTCACGTCGCCAACCATAAATAAGTTTTGCTGATCTGGACTGGCTAACTGCATCAGGATCTTTTCTTGAAGCGGGTTTGTATCCTGGTACTCATCAATCATGATTTCTTGATAATGTTCACGTAATTCATTAACGAGAGTAACCCAATCTGGCTGATCCGCAGGCGGCGTTAAGATTTGGTAAGCATAGTGCTCCAAATCGCTAAATTCTAAAACATGACGATTCAATTTTGCTTGTTGATAAGCTCGTGAAAATTCAATTGTAACCGCTGATAATTCATTTAGGATTTTGGCCGCATGATTAGCAATTTGGCGGAATTGTTGCTCATCATATTCAAAATAATCTGCCACTAAAGATTTCAGTTGCTCTTTAAGTCCGTTTCGTGTTTTTATTAAGGACTGGTAGGTCTCGTATTCAGGATCCTTCTTCTTTGCTCCGCCACTCATTCGAGCATATTTAACTCCTTGAAATGCGGCGCGGATATCTCCCCATTCGCCTTGTTCCAAACTTGTGATCAAATTACTGATTTGTTCCTGATCGCTTTTGATAATTTCAGCTGGTTTACCATAACCAAGGTCTGCCATTCGGATACTCAATTCGGCATAGTCGTTCATTAACTGTTCCAAATTATCCTTAACAACTGGTTTCAACTGTTCTTGATAAAATTTAGTACTCGTAATTGAACTATTTCCCAGGAAATAATTACCAGCTAGTTCTTGCAACCAGCTCTCTGGTTCTGGCTGAGCATTTGCAGTTTCATATAACTTCAAAACTAGCTCATCTAACCCTTGTGCGTCACGGTCACTAGAAAAATTAGTCACCAGTTCACTAAAGCTTGCTCGCTCGTCATTAGCTTGCTCAAGTGATGATTCATATAGTTTTTCACTAACTTGTTGCCAGATTTCTTCTTGAAGAAGGAGACGCTCCGTGTCATCTGTTAGTAATCGGAACTGAGGATCTAAATGGATTAAGTAATAGTAACGTTTAATTAGTTTTAGGCAAAAGGCGTGAATGGTACTAATATCAGCCGTAGCTAACCGGTTAATTTCATTAACCATTTGACGCTGCTGTTGCTGTTCTTTCGCGTTATGCACTGGTTGACGCACTGCTTCTTGGAGTGCTTCACGAATCTTATCCCGCATACTCTTTGCCGCGGCATCCGTAAAGGTCACCATCAACATTCGATCAACATGAATTCCCTCTCTGATTAATTTAATAGCACGTTCAACTAGGACCGCTGTTTTCCCTGACCCTGCTGAGGCAGAAACAAGAATATTCTTTCCACGATCATCTATCGCCCGTTGTTGACTCGGTGTTGGATTAAATGTTGCCATTACTCTTTAGCTCCTCCTTCTTTCTTCGCATTATCAAAGTCTTCCTTTGCTTTCTGCGGATCAAGCTGACGATAACGTTGCTGATCTAACATATTGTCAAATTGGTAAATATCTTTGAAGTCGCTATAATCTAGTCCCGTTGTTCGTTTACTTCCCTCAATTAACCGATAAGGATTTAGTTTAACTTGTCCCTCAAGAATTTTATCTCCCGCATCAATAATTAATTGTTTGTTCCATTCCTGAAGCCAGTGCAACTGATCAGAGGTAACAAGAAGCGCGTCTTTTTTAGCAGAAATGCCATCCTTTTTAGTAACTTTTAGTGGATACAAGACCGACTGATTATCTTGAAGTTTATGATCGAGTGAATCGAGGATCGCTGGCTCATTCAAGAGGATTCCCTTGTATTCATGAGAGCTCAACTGTAATTCTTCTAATTCCTTATGTTGGTTTCGTTTCCAATCAAATTTGGGATTACTTAAGTGCAGGTATAATGCCCCAGCAAGCCGCGCTGTTGGCTCGTCTAGTTCTTGCAGATTGTTTTGTAGACCGTTTAAGTAGGTTAATAGCTGCAAAGAAATACCATAGTACGCTGATGTAAGGTCAAAGGTATGGTTGCTTGATTTATAATCAACAACGGTAAGAAAATCACTTGGCTGTAAGAGATCAGTTAACTGTTCCTTAGGAAGACGATCAATTCTGTCAATTCGGCCACGCAAATAAATCCGGTCCCCAGAAGTTAATTGGTAATCTAATGCTTTCAAATTAACCTGGTTTGGATTACCAATCCGTCCAAATTGTGCTTCAGTCTTAAAAGGTCGAGCTGCAGTATACTGAGCTTGCCGACACATTGTTTCAAGCATTGTCGTCACAATAGTTCGTAACTGATGATACTGAAACTTCGCTTGGGCTGATGAGTCTGTTAGCCGGACTAAATCAGGCTGATTTTTTTCAGCCACCTGTAGTGCCTCATCAATAAACTTTCTTAGTTCCTGTGAATCAGATACTAACTCCTTTAATTCAACTTGTTGTTGACGGGTATTATTAATAAAAGTCTCCATTGCCTTATGAAAGAAGGTCCCGATCCGATCAGCGGACATTTCAAGCCGATCCCGTTTTTGAAGTTGTAAACCGTACTTTAAGAAATATTCATACTGATTAATGTAGAAGTTTTGCAACTGTGAAATTGAGGCATATAAAACCCGTTGTCCACCCTTATTGGGGGTCGCATGGAGATATAATGCTTGGGCTAACGTTGCTCCAATATCATCTACAACGTTATGGTAATTAAATCCTTGACTTACCATTTCGAGACGCTGTTGAAGCTTCTTTCCTAAAGCATTATCAACAGCATTAGAGCTTAATTGCCACTGTTTGGCTAATAAAATTAAATCCTGTTCAACCTTTTTCCAGGTTGTTGGCATCCGAACTGGAGTACCAATTGATTTTTGATCATCCCGTACTTGACGACCTACGCGCACTAACTGGCTTAGGCTAGCTTCTGGACTGCTGATAAACTGTTGAGCGTTTTCTCTGCCAACCTTACTAGTTACTAATGGTGAATTAACAATTGGCTGCTGGAGATAGGCAGCTAAATCACGCATGTATGGTGAAATTGTTAACTCTTTATCATCATTGGTTGCTTGTGGTGCTGTAAAAATTAGCTGTTGCTTTGCGGAAAGCATTCCTAAATAATGCACAAATGGTTCATTATTCAACTCTGTTATCATGTCAGCCGGTAAATACTGGAAATCGTCGTCTAAGTACGGAGCTAAGATCTGCTTATCCTGATCGGTCAGTAATCCATCGTTTTCGCGGACTTCTGGCATTACATCATCAGTTGAGCCGATCATAAAGACAACCTTTTTATTTTGACTTTGTACAATTCCAGTTTCAGAAACAACCACTTGGTCAAGTGTTGCCGGAATTTGGGAATATTGGGCTGCTGAAAATCCGGCTTGGATAATCTCATTAAATTTTTCAAGATAATCGTCAATATTCTCTTTGTCCAAACGATCCTCCCCAAGGATCTCAACGTATTCTTGAAGAATTTGACAAAACTTTTCCCAAACTTGTTGCGGCTGACGTGCCAAATCAAGATCACGAGTGCTCTGGTATTGCTGCCATTGGTATAGTCGTTCAGTAACCCCATTTTGTTGCAAGAAGTTAAAAAGCATCGTTGCTAGTTCTCGGCCTGATTCTGCTTCCTTTAGCTGATTCAAGAATGGCACAATTGTTTCAGCAACGTAATTATGTACAATCGATAATTGCTGGTTCAATTGTTTTACTCGTGAAACAGTTGCTTTTTTTTGCTGTTCCCCAGCATCTTTAACAATCCATAACTCTGATTTTATCCAGTCCTGTTTCCCGCGAATTGCCTGCTTTAAACACCAATTTTCGGTAGTAAATACTGCTTCTTGAAAAGTTTTAATTGGCATTAAATCACCAGTCGCTAATCGTGGTACCAATAACCAGGTTTTCAACAGCTGCATAATATCTCCTAATTGATACCCTCGTTGGTCAATACTAAGCAACGTACTTAGTAGGATTACAAGCGGATGCTGATCCATTTTGCGTTCATGATCATCAAAAACCGGCACCTGATTTTGTGCAAAGATCGGTGCAATCATATTCTGATAACCATCGAGGTGACGAGTCAAAACTAAGAAATCTCGATAACGATACTTACCAGTAGCAACCATTTGTCTAATTTTGGCGGCTACTTTTTCTAATTCTTCACGACGATTTGCCATTGTATAAAATTGAATCGTTGAAGGGACTGTCAACTGACTAGTTTCCGTTGTTGAAATTGGGCCTGCCGCATATCGCTTAAAGTAATGATCAACCATTTGAAGATCATCGTTAACTCGCGGTTGCGTTGCAAACCACACATTCGGCTGGAGTTGGATCCGTTGTGAATCCTGCTGAGCTAGCTTCCAGAGACGTCGGTAAACCATTGCCGAGGAATAAAACAAATCATTTTCAGCAGGAATTTCACTCGGACTAGGGTGATTCTGATCAGGATAACCTCGGTCGAGAACTAGTGAAACCATGGTGGCTGCCCCGTTTTCTACTAAAGCATCAACAATCCGTTGTTCACTTGCAGTAAATTGCGCAAATCGATCAATGAAGAAGTGCATATGCCGAACTTCTTTATCAGTTTGCAAATACTTAACCAACTGTGAATAAAGTTCATTATTTCCCAGGAAATTTTGCCGAAGTTGTTCCTCATAAGCATGATAAATAATCTCAATATCATGCATCTTAGTTAGCCAGACGCGGTTAGCCCCTGATGATTGGTCCTGCTGAATTTGACCCAGTATCATTGAAAAATCGTCTGCTGAAATATTGGCACTTTTGAGCTCTTCTAATTGCTCCGTCAGCTTCTGAATAAAACCAGGTCGTTTAATTTCGCTCGCATAAAGGTGTAATTTTTTTGCATGCTCCTGAGCTACTTGAGACGTCAGCATTGTCATCCCGATCTTAGATATTCGTGGCGTTTGAAATGCTGGTGTATCACGCAAGAGAAACCATGCCAACCGGCTAAAGGATAGTACCTGAAGCTTTTCTGAGGCGAAGCGTTGATCATTATCAAGACCCATCCGCTTTCGCAAACCTGCCAAAACATTTATTTCCGTTTCAAACTTAATATGGTTAGGAACCAAATAGAAAAACCGGTCTTTAGCTGAGGCCTTCTTCATTTGGTCAGCCAGTTGATCGATCATTACCTGTTCATGATCCATTGCACGAGTGCCTAAAACAAAGCCTAGAGTTCCCATGGTGATCCATCCTTTTTACATAAATTCAAATTTCATTTTACCACACGGATCGAACAAACGTTTAAGTGAATTATTTAAAAAGGGAGCAGTCCATTAATAGTAACGTTCCACTCCCAACAATAATATTTCTTATAAGTATGCCTGCTTAAAGAAGATGACTGCTTGAGTTAAAGCAAGCAATGCAATTACCCAGCGCATCAACTTAGCAGGTACATAACGTAAAACAATTGGTCCTAAGTAGCCACCAATAAACATTCCCACCGCCATTGGAATCGCGTCCCACCAATAAATTTTTGATGTGAACGAATAGATTATTAAGGCAACAAGGTTAGTAAAACCACAAACCGCATTTTTAATTGCATTTGATACTAGAAAGTCCTCATCAGTCAAGTATGTTAATAGTACTAGAATCACAATCCCACTTGCGGCACCAAAGTAACCTGCATACCCTCCAACAACTACCAGAAGAAAGATATACAGAACTTTTAGCCATTGGGGTTTCTGTTTAGTTAAGTCAGGTTGGTGCTTCCCTGAAATTAAAATCATTGCACCCGCAATCAAGATAAAGAACGGCACCACTCGTTCAAAAACCTTCCCTGGAAAAGCAAGTAAAAGGAAGCAGCCAATAATCGAACCGATTACAGTAAAGAAACCGTAAATCCATACCTGACGCCAATGACCATGAAGTTCCCTTCCAGACGCAAATACCGCACCAAGACTATTCCAAATCAGCGCTGCATCATTTGTCACATTAGCATAAACCGGGGCTACACCAACACTTAAAAGCAGTGGGTACGATGCCAGCGAAGCAAAAGAAGCTGCTGAAGCTAAGATTCCCGCCACAACACCGCCAAGTAATAAGTAAATTAACGTTCCAATCGATGGAATTCCTGCCATTTCTCTCTCCCTATCAAACTAACTTATAAAATCTTACAGAATCGGCGATAGTAGTCGTGAAAATGTCTGTTTAAACCTTAACCACCGCGATTGGCTAGCAAATATCTCTGGAGTAATTACTCTTGAATTACGAATATCATTTACAAAGATCTGCTCGAGCTTATCCGTCATATCGCGATCGTAAATAAAGGAATTAATTTCGAAATTTAACTTAAAACTTCTGAAATCAAGGTTCGCAGACCCAACACTTGCCATTCTGCCATCGATCATAATCGTTTTGGCATGCAAAAAGCCTTTTTCGTAAAAGTAAATAGTAATATCATGGTTTGCTAGTACCCGAGCGTAGTATTGAGTTGCTCGATAAACAAACGGATGATCCGGCTTACATGGAATCATTATCCTGACATCTACTCCTGAATGAGCAGCCACTTGAAGCGCATCAATCACACTATCATCTGGAATTAAATATGGCGTTTGAATCCAAATATGATCTGTCGCAGCGTTAATTAACCGCAGATAACCTAATTTAATGTTTTCCTGTGGTGATTCCGGACCGCTAGAAACGATCTGCAGCGACGTTTCATTCATAAGCTGACTCTTATCTAATTTAATTTCAGGGAAGAAGCGCCGAAAGTGCTTAATTCGGCTTTCTTGATGTTTGACTGACGCATTCCAGTCACGAATAAACCGCTGTTGCAGACTATATACACCGCCACCAATGATTCGAAGGTGAGTATCACGCCACGGGCCGAACTTCTTTACCCGCCCGAGATACTGGTCACCAACATTAAAACCACCAACATAGCCAATTTTACCGTCGATCACAACAATCTTTCGGTGATCACGATAATTTAGCCGAAAATCAATAAAGTTGCTATGGGTCATCAAGAATGGTGTTGCATAGCCACCACGTTTACGAAGGCCGTTATAGAAATCAGCACGAACCCCCATCGAACCCCACGAATCATAAAGTACACGAACTTCAACGCCCTCTGCTGCTTTCTGCTCTAACAGGGTGCGCAGTTCATTCCCGATTTGATCATTATAGATTGTATAAAATTCAATATTAATACTCTTTTGGGCTGCCTCGATGTCAGCAAAAAGTTGCTGAAAAAGCTTATCACCATTTATATAAACTTTGACATTATTGTGACGGGTTAAGAAGGCGTTATCTAGACTTTGAAAAAGCATTACTGTCCGTCGATACATTTGAGCAGTTGAATGTTTAGGCTTCGGCATGTTTTGAAACTGAACCTTTTGTCGGTCAACTGCTTGTTTTAGTTTTAACTGTGTCTGCGATTTAATTCTCTCTAACCGCCGCTGTGGCAGCTTTCGACCAAGAAACGCATAAATGATGAAGCCAACTACCGGTAGTAAAAGCAGCACGAGCAACCATGCCCAAGTCGCGGCAATATCCCGTTTTTCTCTAAAAACTGTAAATAGTGCCGCAATTTCGTTAATAACAACGATTGCTAGCAACAGCCATTTAATAACACTCCACGTTAGTATCAATTGCGGCACCCCCTTTTTGTCTCCTTAATTCTAACTCATTAAAATTGGATAACCAACGGCCACTTCGAAGATTTTCTTTTTGTTTTATAATAAAACCAATTTATTAATGAATTGAGGTTAACCTAACTATGTCAACAATTTATCTTCGACGTGCTAAATTAGCAGATTTAAACACCATTATGGAAATTATTGAAGAAGCTCGTAAAGCACTTAAAAATGCTGGCAATCCACAATGGCAAGATGGCCATCCTGATCGCGCAATGATTAATCGTGATATTTCCCAGGAAATAAGTTGGGTTCTCATAGTGAACAACCACATTGCTGGAACCGCGGCTCTCCAACTTGCTCCTGAGCCTTCATACCGGAATATTAGTAACGGTCAGTGGAGCCATCCTCATGCTCCATACGCCACAATTCATCGGGTCGCTCTTTCAAGTAGCTATCGCGGTCAGGGCCTTGCTAAATTTCTTTTTAGCAATTTAATTACTGTTGGTCAACTCCAAGGACGTAATAACTTCCGCCTTGATACTCACGAAAAGAACAAACCAATGCAAAGGTTAGCTCGCAATTTGGGCTTCGTTCGTTGTGGCGACGTTACTGTTAATGATAAAAACGACCCAAAACGGCTTGCCTTTGAACTAAATCTCGATCATGGTTATAAAGTTACAAGAATTACTAACGACTTTATGAAAGGACTGCTAAAATAGAAAGTGTAAGATATAACTTTACTTATAGGAGGGATTTTATGCAGTACGCAAAAAATGATCTTGGTCATTTAGTTCGCCAACACAATGAACTAGTCAATAAGATCCAAAAGATTCATCCAGAAATTGAACAGCTTAGTAAGCGGATTGGCTTAAAGCCAGATGATGATTTCTGGAAGATGTACTTAAACCAACAGTGGCTGCCTACTAGTACAGCAATCCAAAGTCGCCTCTTTAGGCTTCAAAAAGAATTTTTTGATCTCGGTGAACGAGCTGGATTGATTGAAATTAAGATTAACCAACTAAAAAAGGACGCTGCTTAATTAGCACTTAAAATAATAAAAGAATAAAACGACGGGGCTAGAAAATGAAATTCTTTTCTAACCCCGTCATTTTAATTACAAAGAAAGACTCACTCGCAATCCACGGTTAACCTTTTTCATTACCGAAGCATCAAGGTGATCAATCCGATCCATTAGTCGTTGCTTATCAATCGTCCGAACTTGTTCCAGCAAAACAACTGAATTTCGAGGAATCCCGGTTACTTCAGCCGTCAGCGGAACGTGTGTCGGCATTGGCTTCTTTTGCGAGTGCGTGGTGATTGGTGCCACAATAACGGTCGTGCTAAAGTGGTTGCCTATATCATTTTGGACAATTAAAACCGGTCGTTGTCCTCCTTGTTCCGAACCCACCACCGGTGAAAGATCGGCATAAAAAATGTCCCCTCGTTTTACTTCTTTTGCCTTCATTCGGTAAATTTCTCCTTAGGTTTCTCATCGTTATAGTTTCATTTTAAAAAGAAAAAAGATAGGAAACAAGTTCCCTACCTTTTTTCTTTATTAAGGCCTAATGACTACTTGTCGTCTTCAGCTTTTTTATCGTTATCTTCGCCTTTGTCAGCTTTTTCTGACTTGTATTGGTCACTGTCATCCTTGGCAGCATCCTTAGCATCAACGATTACTAACTTACCATCTTTCATTTCAGCAACCAAGTGCTTTGCATCAAGGTGGTCAAGGTAGTAATCAGTTACCTTGTCACGAATTTCACGTTCGATAACCCGACGAAGTGGACGAGCACCCATTGCTTCATCATAACCTTCATCAATAAGGTATTGCTTTGCAGTTGGGGTAACCTTAACGTCCATTCCCTTCTTAGCCAAGGTCTTATTAACGTCAGCTAACATCAAGTCAACAATCTTCTTCAAGTCTTCCTTAGTTAAACTGTGGAATTCAACAATTGCGTTGAACCGGTTCAAGAATTCTGGACGGAAGTAATTAGTTAACTTCTTAATCAAGTCTTCTTCATCGTTGTCGTTACCTAACTTAACTGGAGCATCATTGGAGTATCCAGCGTTTGAGGTTGCGATAATTACCGTGTTCTTGAAGTCGATCGTGTTTCCTTGACCATCAGTTAAGCGACCATCATCAAGAACTTGGAGCAAGAGGGTAATAACTTGCGGGTTAGCCTTTTCAATTTCATCCAACAAGATGATTGAGTAAGGGTGACGACGAACTTTTTCAGTTAAGGTATTGCCGTTGTCATCATAACCAACATAACCAGCAGTTGCACCGATTAGCTTCGAAACAGCTGTCCGGTCTGAGTATTCTGACATATCCAAACGAATAATATCATTCTTGCTACCAAACATATCAAGAGCTAATTGCTTTGCAAGTTCAGTCTTACCAACACCAGTAGGACCAACGAAGAGGAAACTACCAATTGGTGAGTCGCCTTCATCAAATCCGGCACGGTTACGACGAATAGCTCTAGCTACTGCTTCAACAGCCTTATCTTGACCAATGACTTTGCCTTCTAGCCGCTTGTCCATGTCCTTCAACCGTTCAACATCACTAGCACCAATCTTAGAAACTGGAATACCAGTCATTTGTTCTACCGCGTTAGCAACATCTTCAGGGGTTGCAGTAACCTTGTCGTTTTCGGAGCCTTCCTTTAATTGCTTCTCAAGATCAGCAATCTTCTCCTTAGCGGCTTGAGCAGTCTTGTAATCTTCCTTCTTGGCTGCTTCCTTTTGCTTCTTCTTTTCGTTTTCGATGTCCTTTTCAATTTGCTTTGCATCGTGTGCTGGATGCTTAGCAGCTAAGTGAGCAGCAGTCATATCTACCAAGTCAATTGCCTTGTCAGGTAATGATCGTTGTGGCATGTATTGAACTGAGTAGTCAACTGCAGCTTGAAGTACATCATCTGGTAACTTAACGTTGTGGTGACGTTCGTACAAGTCACGAATTCCCTTTAGAATAGCGATTGTATCAGCCTTGCTTGGAGCGTTAACTGTTACTGGGTTAAACCGCCGTGCCAAAGCTGCATCCTTCATGATTGTGTTTCGGTATTCATCCTGAGTAGTTGCACCAATTACGGTAATTTCACCCCGTGATAATGCAGGCTTCATGATATCAGACATACCCTTAGAGCCATCAGCATCACCAGCAGAACCAGCGCCGATGATTTGGTGAATCTCATCGAAGAAGAGGATAATATTTCCAGCCTTCTTAACTTCATCAATCAACTTTTGCATATTCTCTTCGAAACTACCACGGTATTGAGTACCAGCTTCAAGACTAGAAACATCAATACTAATAATTTCCTTGTCCTTAATGGCTGCCGGAACATCACCAGATACAATTGCTTGAGCAAGTCCTTCTACAACAGCAGTCTTACCAACACCAGCATCACCAACTAATACTGGGTTATTCTTAGTCCGCCGACTTAAAATTTCAGCAGTTTCTTGAATTTCTTTATTCCGTCCAATAACTGGATCAAGTTCGTGACGACGAGCTTCTTCAGTTAGGTTCCGTCCTAACTTATACAAGATGCTTTCCTTACCTTCATTAGGTTGTGGACCTGGTTGTTGTGGAGCAGCTCCACCAGGTAACTTTCCAGTCTGACGATATTGAGCAAATTCTTCAGGAGTAACTTCTCTACCATTAATGAGGTAGCGGCGGTTATCAGAATTAAGACCATTCATTCCACCCATTAATTGGTTAAAAATGTCGTTCATGTCTCCGTCAAATGGGTTCATTGGATTTTGTGCCATAAGTACATTCCTCCCTTAATTTCCTTTAATCAAATTAATAAAAAATTTATTGTTATGTTTATTATAGGTGCTTTCATATCTCGAAGCTAATATAACGCATTATCTATGTTAAATAGTGTTCCTCTAATTCTTTCAGGACCTCCCACATATGTTTATGCTGTGCCTGAGCTAAAGCATCCAAATCCCTTAAATTCAGTGGCGTTGCGCTCGACTGTGGCTTATTAAAGGATTTATGTAAAGTGGTGTAACCGTATCCGGAACGTTTTGATACCTGATAAATCGTTAAGTTATGGACTTCCAAGTACTGTTTAATATTAATCCGCATATCTTCACTTCCTTTACACTAATAATTATATCACATTTGTGGTATAACACAAGTGTAGAGTATCAAAAAATTCAAAAAAATATTTAAAAGTTATTGACTTTGATTAAAAATGAATTAGAATATTAGTAATCTCTTAATCAATTGAGGAATGAATAATTTAGTATCCTTGTAATCCCTTTTCTTTTGTGTGCTAACATTCCATTCCCGGATGTTCCCCAAGCGTCTGGGAATTACTACTTTACTCATTCCAATTCAGTAAAAGGATCATGCTACTTTGACATGATCCTTTTATTTTTTTATGAGAATTTGCTAAGGAACAGCCATTAATTTGGCTAGGCATTTTTATTGCGTACCATCACCGATTCAGGCATACTTGAAACAGTTGGATAAAAGTTTAGATTGCTACCAAATAAAGGGAGGATAAGCAAATGAGTACATTTAAAGTAAAAGCCACAAAAACTACTACTGGAATGCAGGTATCTGCTGGAACACGAGGATTTGAAATTACCTTTGATGAACCAAATAGTACTAATACAGGAATGAATCCTGTAGAAATTCTCTTAACTTCTTTTGGTGCTTGTACTGCAATTACAGCCCAAGCCTTAGCGGACAAGCGGAATTTCGACTTACAAGCTTTCTGGATCGACATTGACGGTGATCTCGACCGCGAAGATGTCGCTCCTGGAGAAAGTCGACGGAAATTTACTGAAATTCGCTTTACACCTCATCTTCGTTCGGACGAATCTGACGAAGATATTAAGCAGTTTCTTGCCGATGTCGAAAAGAAATGTCCAGTAAGGAACACCCTTGAATTTGGTACGAAATTTGTTGCCAATAATTTTGTACGGGAATAAGGTGCTAGGATAATGCCATACATTAAAAAGATCCGGAGCATGGTTGGTCATGAGCCCTTAATCATGACCAGTGCTTCAGGAGCATTACTTAACCACGATCAGCAAGTTCTTCTTCAAGCACGTGCCGATACTGGCGATTGGGGATTCCCCGGTGGTTATATGGAATACGGTGAGTCGTTTAGTGACACTGTGAAACGAGAATTCAAAGAAGATGCTGGTTTTGAAATTACTCCCGTGAAGTTGTTAAAACTTCAGGATCAAGATTTTTATACCTATCCAAACGGTGATCAAGTTCAACCAGTTAATGCCTTCTACCTCGTTAAATTGGCTACTCAAAAGCACTTTAATACTAAGCCCGACGAAACTGTTAAAGTTCAGTATTTTGATCTTACAAAAGAACCACCCAAGTTCTTCAATGATCAACATGCTGAAATGTGGCAGCTGATTAAAAATTATGTCGAACAATTATAGAAATTACTAGATAAGTCATCCTCGTACTCTGTTTAATCCAGAATGCGAGGATGACTTATTTTTCTTCATTTTGCTCCCCATCTCATTAGCTTACCCTCAGCGTTAATTATGCTAGAATAGTTTTATTATGTAGTAAGAGCAATAAGGAGAGAAATTATGATTTGGACCTGGGACATTATCCGGCGCATCATTGAAGTACTATGGCTAATTAACATTGGATTTGCTATCTGGACCGTTTTTCGGAGTAGGCGAGATATTGCTGCTACTTGGGCATGGTTGCTAGTCCTATCTGTATTTCCCATAGTTGGCTTTATTCTTTACATGTTCGTTGGTCGTCAACTATCACATGATGATATTTTTACAATTCAAGAAGAACAAGCTAAATATCAAAACTCTTTCCTCAAGAAACAACATCAACTACTAGAAAAACACGAGTTATTACCGCAAAGCAACCAAAAACCCCGGGCACGAATGCTTGCCAATTTAAACCTTAATAATGACGAGGCGCTCTTAACCTTTGATAATCGTGTTGAAGTCTTTACTGACGGTCATGCTAAGTTCGAACAACTAATTGACGATATCAACCACGCCAAAAAAATAGTTGATGTTGAGTACTATACTTTTTATGCTGATCACCTTGGCAAACGAATACTTGACGCATTAATTCGTGCTGCTAAACGAGGGGTCAAGGTTCGTGTCCTCTATGATGCTAGTGGCTCTCGTGGAACCAAGCCATCGTTTTTTGAACCACTAGAAGCTCTCGGCGGTGAAGCTCAAGCATTTATTTCAAGTTCATCTAAGTGGTATACCTCTCCACGACTTAACTATCACCTCCACCGAAAATTAGTGATTATTGATCACAGGATCGGCTACATTGGTGGTTTTAATATTGGTGATCAGTATCTTGGCGATAGTCCTAAATTTGGTTACTGGCGTGATACTCACCTAAGAGTGGTTGGTCAAGCTTCAGTCATGATGGAGATTCGTTTTGCAATGGATTGGAACACTACCTGCCGCAAAACCCATAAGCCAAAGTTTTCTATTGATGATGAACTCAAGAACTTCACTATTAAGCATCCCCAATCAGTCGATCCAAATGAAGTCCCGATGCAAATCGTCTCCTCTGGTCCAGATAACCAAAATTACGCAATTCGGCGAGGGTACGAGGGAATTATCGCCACTGCACGAAAATATGTTTATATCCAATCTCCTTACTTAATCCCAGAAGATTCAATTCTTGAAGCATTAATCATTGCTGCCAAAAGTGGTGTCGATGTTCGAATTATGGTCCCATGCATGCCTGACCATCCCTTTGTCTACCGAATGACCGAGTACTATGCTAAGTATCTTGTTCAAAACGGTGTTAAGGTTTACCGCTATGATAACGGCTTTATCCACGCTAAGACAATGGTTAGTGGTTCCAACATTGCATCTGTCGGTTCAGCTAACCAGGACTACCGAAGCTATAAGCTTAATTTTGAAGTAAATGCTTTTACCTATAATTCACAGCTCTCCAGTGAACTTAAAAAGATTTTTGAAGATGACCTGCTTAACTGTACACCGATGACAGAAGAGTACTTTGCAAAACAATCACGGTGGCTAAAGTTTAAGCAACAATTCTCTCACCTTCTAGCACCAATTTTCTAATTTACGGGAGGAATTAAAATGAACACGGAAAATGCCAAGCGCATTAAAGATGTTCTGATTGCAATTCTAATAATCGTTGGTGTACTAGCAATTCTTCCAGCAATTTCTATTGCAATCATAACTATCCTTTCTTTCCTCATTACCGGCTTTTCGTTCGCTAACATTGCGCTTGTTGAAATGATGGGGTACTGGTCAAGCAATATCTGGACAAGTTTCTTCTATTTTGGGTTATTAGTTATAGAGCTTGGCCTTCTGATTATTATTATTCCTATTCTTGTCTGGGTCATTAAATGGCTAATCAAAGCAATAAAATGGGTAATCAGTGCTATTAAAAAGCGATTGGGAGGCAGTAATAAACAATGAAACGCGCATTTAAGTGGGGAAGCATTATTATTGTTTGCGGATTAATCATTTCTGGAATCGCTTATTTAGGTCATAAACAACCATTCGATCCAATGACCCCAATTGAAGAATCAACAGCTAATCATGATGTTCTTACCCGAAAGTCATTTAATAAAATTAAGGTTACTGCTAGTTCAGCTGACGTAATTATTAAGCAGGGAAACCACTTTACCGTTTCCTATTACGGAAATAAAAGTCATGCAGTTCATGCTCAAGTTAAAGATGGTGTCCTAAAAATCTCCCAGACACCAGTTACCCATTCGAAATTGGCTAAATTTCAGTTACTTAACAATACTGATGAAGACCGTTGCATTGTTACTATTCCCCAAAAGGCAGATCTTACTAACATAGAGGGGCACGTCAATAATGAGCTCCTGCTTAATCGAATTCTTGCCAAAAAAATTAATTTAGAGAGTAATGGTGGCAATATTAACGTTCTTAATTGCGAGTTTGATCAGGGGGAAATTACCACTACCAGCGGGGATATTTCTATTCGGAACTCGGCACTTATCAACACAAAGCTTACTTCAACTAGTGGCGACATTAACTTAAATAAGGTTTCATTAACCAAGGGAACCTCTTCGCTAACATCTGGTGACTTTAATGGTCGACGATTAACTGTTATCGGTCATTATTCGGTTACTAACCAAAGTGGGGATAATTCGATTACTAAATCGACCATTGACGGTGCGAAACTTACTACCAAGAGTGGTAACAATAAGTTAAAGCGGAAACATCGTAGCGGTGGTTCACTCGAACAACATACCACTGAACCAAACGTCATTTATCTCAAAAATGTCAGTGGTAATAACATTATTAAATAACGTTCCATATGAAACAGATAGTAAAATGGCTTCAAAATTCGGTCTTACCGAACTCTGAAGCCATTTTTAGGAGTTGTTTAAGTTTTTAGTTGTGTTATCTTACCTAATTATTAGTAGATACCATCATAAGCCTTTTGGTAAAGGTCAATTATTTCTTGCTTAGTACCCTTCCGTGGGTTGGAGAATGCATTACCATCCTTCAATGCGTTTTCAGCCATCAATGGGAAGTCTTCTGGCTTAGCACCAATTTCCTTAATTGATGCTGGAATACCAACAGCCTTGCACATTTCTTTCATTCCGTCAATTGACTTTTGAGCAGCTTGCATGGTAGTTAAACCAGTTGTATCGTAACCCATAATTTCAGCTAATTCTGCAAACCGTTCTGGGCAAGCAATAATGTTGTACTCTTCAACGGTAGTAAGCAATAATGCACAGCAAACACCGTGTGGAGCATCATATTGACCACCAAGTTGGTGAGCCATTGCGTGAACATAACCTAAGTTAGCGTTGTTAAATGCCATTCCGGCAAGCATTTCTGCTTCAACCATCTTTGTCCGTGCTTCAATGTTATGACCATTAGCAACTGCTTCAGGCAATGCAGTTTGGATTAATTGAATTGCTTCCTTACATTGACTGTCAGTAATTGGGTTGTGATCAACTGAAACGTATGGTTCGATTGCTTGGACAAAGGCATCACAACCAGTAGCAGCGGTAACTGATTGAGGAACATCCAGCATCAGCATTGGATCATTAAATGATACCAATGGAATGTTACGCCATGAAACAACAACGAACTTCAAGTGATCCTTTTCATTAGTAATAACCGCGTGACGGGTTAATTCTGAACCAGTTCCGGCAGTAGTATTAACAGCCATTAGTGGTGGTAGTGGTTTCTTTAAGGTTTCAATTCCGGCTAGCTTAGTGATATCGTCACCGTTAGTCAAAATAATTCCGATTCCCTTACCACAGTCGTGAGCTGATCCACCACCAACAGTGATGATTGAGTCACAACCTTCATCTTCGTACATCTTCTTACCAGCCTTGATGTTCCGAATCTTTGGGTTAGGTTCTACACCAGTGAAGACAGCGTAGTCGACACCAGCTTTTTCTAATGATGCTAGAGTTTGTTTAACTGGTCCATTATCGATCGCAGCCAAGTTATCTTGGGTAACAACCAGTACCTTATGCATCCCCAGCATCTTAGCACGATCACCAATCTTTTCAATTACACCTGGGCCAAAGAAATTAACACTAGGCATCAGAAAGTCAAATTGTCTATTCATTGCAATAGCCTCCTTAGATTGATTGTATGCACTTACATTATGAATCATTGTGAAGATCATTGCAAATTAGAATTGCCTAATAACAATGAGAATATAGACATATCACCTCATTTGTTTTATTACAAGAATTTTGGGCTTATTTATTCCGCCTTTTTTGTTAAATCCTTTTCAAATTCTGCCCGTAATAATTGAGCAACCGGATCATAAGTATGGAGAATTCGATCAACCTCCGCAACTGAATCGGATGGGCTAATCTTTAATTGCGGGTTAATTGCCAATTGTTTCATGTGAAACCCGGTAATCACTAGTCGCATTGCTATCTGTGCTTGAGCTCCACCGTGAGCGCCAAACGTTACTAAACTGACTGGCTTATTCTTCCACTCGTTTGCCAAGTAGTCAAGTGCATTCTTGAGCACTGCTGGGTAGCCCCAATTATATTGCGGGAAGACAAAGATTAGGCCATCATAACTCGATATCAAGTTACTCCATTCACGTGTATAGCTATGTTCATACTGACCGAGTGCCGGAATTTTACTTTCATCTAAAAATGGTAAGTCGATTGCTCTTAAGTCAATTTCATTAAATTCCAGCTTTGTGCTTACCGCTAATTGTTTCTGTAACCAATCAGCAACTTGCTTGCTCCGCCGACCAGGACGTGTACTACCAACAACTATTCCAACCTTTTTCATTGAAATCACTCCCATCAATTGTCTTCGCCTCCATCATAACTATATTTAGCCTTTAAAACAAAAGAATGGGGCTGGAAAGTTAATTCCTAGCCCTATTCTTTTACTATTCAGTCTTTCCCTTCTTTTTCACTAAGCCAAATGCTAGTAATTGGAGAAAGAGGGTTACCAAGACGAGCATTGTTCCAGTAATTAGTCCGGAACTCTGCTTTTCGCCAGTTTGTGGTAACTGCTGGTTATTCTGACTTGTCTTTTTAGCATTATTCTCAACTTCTTTTACGTCAGCTTGTTCAACTATTGTTGCGGAAGTTAACTGAACAGTTGCTGTCGCTGCTGCTTTTGCCGCATTAGTAGTTGCAGAAGCTGAATTTTCGTTCCCTTGCTGACCGGAGTTGCCTGGACCAGTTAGCTCGTCGGATCCTGCTGGCTTGTCTGAGTCTACTGGTCCATCTGAAGTGTCTGGCTGCTCAGGACTAACCGGTTTATCTGGATCCATCGGCTTATCAGGAGTAATTGGTTTGTCCGGTTCTACTGGTGTGTTCGGTTCTGTTGGCTTTTCATTTTGCTTGTAGCTAATTTCTACCAACACATTCTCAGTATTAACATCCGGTGTTACGGCTTCCACCTTTTCCTGACTTGGTGTGTAACCATCAATCTTTTCTGGGATAAATTCAGCCCATGTTCCATTCCCATCAACAACTTGCCATTCAGTTTCACTAATAATTTCACCGTTTACTGGGTGCTTAGTAGTATGTTTAACAAATGTTACGGTTCCATCCGGCATTGTAACCTTAATCACCCGGTTAACCGTTTTAGTATCAGCATCAACTTGGTGGGCAAGGTAGTTAACGTGGTGGATCTGATCCTCTGTTTCCCCATTAACTTCCATCAGCGCAATCTTTTCAATGTCTGGAATATGTCCCTCAACCATTGGCACAATAAACTCTGCAAAGTGAGCCCTTGTCCAATCGCCGTACTCGTTTTCACCCGTTTGTAAATTTGTTCTTACTTCGCGAGTTACCGTTACTGAGTGTTTAATTGGTTCAACCGTCCCGTTCGGGTGATGGAGGTAGATTACCCGATTAATTACCTTTTCTTCAGTTGTAATTGAGTACGCTGCCTCATAACGAACTTCAACTTCAAAGTCCTTAGTTTCAGGGTTAACTACTACATTCGGAATATATTCTACACCTGGTTTGTAACCATCAATCTCTTCCGGTGAATAGCTACTAAGCATCTTTCCTGGTTGATCCCATTCGCCATAAACGACTTCCCCATTCGCCTTCGTAGTCACTTGCCGAGTAAACGTTACTGTTTGGCGAATATATTTGATACTACCATCTGGTAAGATTAGTTTGATTGTCCGTGCGACATCACGAGTCCCCGTTGTTACTTCATTTTGAGGGTACCTAATTTCTTCAACCCAACTATTAGTTCCTGGCTTAACTGTAACTTGACTGAGCTTTGTCCGGTCTGGCATTACCCCGTCAACTTCTCCTGCCTGGTAACTATCAAATGAATCTTTATCCGTGGTCCACTCTATGTTGTCTCATTTGTCCACGGGTTAGTAATAATATCACGATTAAACACTACCGTCTGCACAATTTCTCTTGTTGTTCCATCTGGTAAGTACAGAATAATCGTCCGGGTGACCGTGTTTGTTTCTGTCCTGACTTCATTTTTCTTCATCATGACATCGAGCGTTACCGTATCAGAATCACTATTCACTGTTGTTCCCTTAACCACTGATTGGTTAGCTGAAAAACCATCTTTAGGAACAACCGTGTAGTCCTGGAACGTTAGACTTGGTTGCCAGTCTTGAACAACAACATATTGGTTGGTGTACTTGTCATACCTTACAACCCTGGTAAACGTCACTACTTGGTGGTTGAGGATTTCCTTATTAGTCCCATAGTGACCATAGATAATCTGCTCAACATCTTTACTTTCTGTCTTTTCTTCAATAATGTGCCTTACGTAGACTGAGATACTTTGTAAAGGTTCACCAGTCACTTCAAATTCTTGAGGTTGATTACCCACGATTTCTAATCCTGCAGGCAGGTAATTAAGAATTTCATCCATCGTGATTTTATCGCCCGGATTTTTTCCAGGGATATAAACATAGTCAGGAAGGACATTATTATAGTCATCTTGATCATGGAACTTAATTTCTACCCCATTCTGTTGTGGAATATCTGAAGCAGGGTCGCTAGTTGAGCCTACCGTCCCCCCCCATAATTTCTGGAGTAGCGCTGGTTACTGGTTGTGTACTAGGTGGCGTCTGATCTTGTACTGCACTTGCTGAGTTTGCCACCACTTGCGAAGTAACTTCACCCGAAACTGGTGTCGCTTCTGCTGTACTACTACTCGCTACCTCATCATTGTCCGATTGCCTCGCACTTTCATTCCCGGTAATTTCTACTGGTTGGGGCGTTGCTAGCTCCGTTTGAACCGCTTGTTCTCCTTGATTAACTGTTTCATCGGCCGAAGCACTACTCGCACCAAGGAAAGTTAATCCTAAAAGTACGGAAGCTACACCAATGCTTAATTTTCGAAGACCAAACCGCTGTTTTTGCGGTTGACCTTTGCGAATCATCATTTGTATATTTTTCTTTGATAACATGTGTTAATCCTCCTGTGAGTTAGTAATAAAAAGTAGCATTATTACAAAGTTACTTCCTATCTATCCGCACTATTTCATAGGGGGTTAAACCTATCTTTATCCGCTTTTAGATACATTATTGTAATATCCTTGTAATCTCTATGTAATATATTACTATAGCGTCATCACAAGGGAAATATTATTAAGTTGGATCATAATATTTCTTAAGGATTTGATCAAAGAAAGTTCACAAACGAAAGATTGATCGTTTGTGAACTTTATTATTATTTATGATAAGGTAGCCCATTAATAATGGTAAATGCCCGGTAAACTTGCTCAGTTAATACTAGCCGCATTAACTGGTGAGGCAGGGTAAAGCGACCAAATGAAATTTGAGTATTTGCACGTTTTAAAACTTCTGGACTAAGACCTAAAGAACCACCAATCACAAAGGTAATATCACTATGACCATACGTGGTTAATTGGTTAATCTCCTTAGCAAATTCTTCTGAAGTCCGTTCCTTTCCCTTTATTGCTAAAGCATAAACATATTCCTTATCCTTAATTTTCTCCAGAATTCGTTCGCCTTCCTTCGCCATTACTTCAGCCATTTCTGCTTGACTCAGTGACTCTGGTGCCTTTTCATCCGGAACTTCGACAATTTGGAATTTACAAAAACGCCCAAGTCGCTTTGAGTATTCCGCAATTCCTGCTTTAAAATACTTTTCTTTTAATTTACCAACACCAATAATTTTAATATTCAACTTATCCACCACTTTCAACATTTTATCCACAGAGTTATCCACAGGTAATTGATTATAGTTTCCTTTTTTCCGAATGTTCGGTAGAAAAATTAGTGTGAATGCGCTTACCGATTTTTTACTTATCCACAGTTATCAACAAAAACAACCGTTCGTTAGTAACGCTCAAACCGCCTGATATGACAACGATCTAATCTGGATGATTCTTAGTTAATCCACTTATCCACAACACAATCTCTCGCTTGTGGATAAGTTTTGCACACCTGTTAATGACCGTTATCAAAGCACTTTTACAATAGTAAAATAATTTCACGGATTTTTCCACTAACTTTTCCACAAGCTAATTCACAGCCAATTTTGGTTAAAAAATAACACGGATCGTGGTTCCTAAATCACGATCCGTGGTTAGCTGAATGTTTAACTAGCTGAATAGTTCTATCATTCGTTATTTCTTTAGGTTAAGCATACTTGTGAGCAATCTTTCCACAAACTGCTGCTACGATTGCTGAAAGCAGATCATCAATAAAAGTATTAACATGCAAATCCGATGTGTCGAACTTCTTCATGATTCCAGACTTAACCCGGTCAAAATAGCCAAAGTTTGTTGTTCCAATTGTTCCATAAATCGTTGCAATTTGAAGAGCGATTGTTTCGTCTACTCCAAATACTCCAGCATCATTTTTAATAATTGAAGCAAGTGGCTCATCGACTTGTCCTTCTTCTGTTAACCGATCTAATTCCAACATTACCATTGCGTTATTCATTAGTTCTCGCTTATGCATAACGTCAACAACAGCATCTTCACACTCTTTCAGTGTAACTTCAGGTTCATACTGACGCTGAGTTTCATAAACAATCTTTGCCAAATCTGATTGGGTTACCCCACGCTTTGCAAGCCGGTCTACTACAAAATCATAGGCCTTAGTATCAGGATACTTAAATTTAGGATTATTCATCGTCATTTCTCCCCACTTTTATTAATGGTTTTATTATAATGCAAATAACATTAGGGACAACCTACTTCAATTTTCAATAAAAAAGCAGGATGAAAACGAACCGTCTTTTCTCCTGCTTTATACTTAATTTATTTTGCCAGCTTCAATGTTGCTGTATGGGACTGACCATCACGGTAATAAGTTACCTTAGTCGTATCGCCAACTTTATACTTATATAGTGCTGACTTCAGTGAACTAGTATTAGTAATCTTAGTATCGCCAAGTTTGGTAATAACATCATACTGTTCAAGGCCCGCTGTTTGCGCATTTGAGCCACTCTGAACATCCATGATAACAACACCCTTAGTAATATTTGATGGTAATTTAAGAACCGACTGCTGCTGATCAGTTGTTACCCGACTTAAGTCAATCATACTAATCCCCAGTGACGGCCGAGAAATCTTACCGTCCTTAATTAACTGGTTAATAATCTTAACTACTTCGTTACTTGGAATAGCAAAGCCCATCCCCTCAACGGAAGAACCATCACTACTCCCGGCTAACTTCATTGAGTTAATCCCGATTACTTGACCAGCCATGTTAATTAACGGACCACCAGAATTACCTGAATTAATTGCTGCATCAGTTTGAATAACAGAAGTTAACGTCCCATCTGTACCACTCTTTAGCGTCCGACTCTTTGCAGAAATAATCCCCTTAGTCACGGTATTAGCATATTCACTACCCATTGGTGAACCAATTGCTAAGACGTCTTGACCAGCCGCAATTGAGTTTGAGTTTCCAAATTCAGCAACCGTTTTAACGTTAGCTGAGTTTATCTTTAAAACTGCTAAATCAGTCGCAGAATCTGAACCAACAAGACTAGCATTTACCTTGCGACCATTACTTAGAATTACTTGCAAAGCATTTGAGCCCTTAACAACATGGTTATTAGTAACAATATAGGCAGAATTACCGCTCTTCTTATAAATTACCCCGGATCCTTCGCTGGCTGTCTGGAGTTTACCAGAGTTTTGTGAACTATCTGAATTAGAAGAGTCACCGCTAGTTTGACCACCAAACATCCCCATAATTCCTTGATTGGATGACTGAACTTCCTGTTTATTAATAACACTTACAACAGCATCCTTTGTAGAATCATAAGCCTTCGTCGCTTGGTTGCTTAAGTTCGCTTTATTTTTATTTACTTTGGTTCCTCCAGACTTGTTTGATCCTGCAGGAACGTTCGTACTAGAAGTTTGAACATGATTTTCAATCACATTACCAATTCCTAGCGAAAGCCCGCCACCGATTAAACCAGCGACAAGGCCAACTCCAGCCACCTTTAGCCAAAATTTATTTTTGGTATCTCGCGGTTTTTGGTCACTCATCGAATAACTCCCCCAATCTCATAATTATCAAGTTCAATATATCGTTAAATTATGAAAAAAGCTTGAAATTTCATCTGTCTTTTGATGACTATTACACTGTTAAAAGTTTGCTTGGCTTATCTGGCTCTGCATCCACAAGTTGGAAATCATGGTTAACACCAAAATCATGTCTCTCCATCATTGTTGCCACGGTCAGGTGAGCTAACGAACGCATATTATTATGCTGACTCCGGTGACCTAAGAAGATGCGCTTAGTCCGCGAGCCAAGGACGTCCATCAATGCATCCGCTCCCTCTTCATTAGAAAGATGTCCCGTATCGCTTAGGATCCGTTGTTTTAACGGCCAAGAATATGGACCCATCCGTAGCATTTCCGTATCATGATTACACTCCATTAGGTAGGCATCTGCATTTCGAATCGTCCCCTCAACCCGGTCAGAAACATAACCAGTATCCGTAATGATACAAAAGGTCTTGTGATTATGGTGAACCTGATAGAATTGAGGTTCCGCTGCATCATGAGAAACAGCAAAACTTTCAACGTCAATGTCTCCTAGATCCTTAACACTATTTGGTGCAATAATATGCTTTTGTTCTAACGGAACTTTACCAATTTTATTGGCCATTGCATCCCAAGTTCCCTGGTTTGCATAGATATCCATTCCATAACGCCGGGCAAGCACTCCAACTCCATGACAGTGGTCGGTATGTTCATGCGTTACAAAAATAGCATCAACATCTGTTAGTGACCGATCAATCTTCGCCATTAAATTTTCGATTCGTTTGCCACTTAATCCGGCATCAATCAAGATTCGGTGCTCATTGGTTTCCAAGTAAGTTACATTCCCTGTACTCCCACTCGCTAAAATACTGTAACGTAATGGGTCCTGTTCTGTCACCTCAGATTACTCCTTTACTTCTGATTTAGTGCTTCAGTATTAACACTAGTAGTTGTATTTTTCATTATGGTACTGTTAAAAGCATTAATTGAGATTCGCTCAACTGCCCCCGAGTTCTTCGTTTTAATCTCCGCAACCCAGGTTGGAATATAAACATTCCGGTTGTTAGTATTTGTACTTAGTAATCTTGAATACCCTAACTGAACCCACCGAATTCGTGAATTATTTGGAATCTGATTATGTTTGTACAGCCAAACAACAGCTCGTTTTTGACTAATCGTGGCAGTCTCTGGGCGAAGAATCCGTACGCCCTCCAAAAAGGTCTGCGTATAGCTCGTTACTTCATGATTCGAATTTACTCGAAAGCGAATTTGTCCATCATTATTCATTACCGGCCGTCCTTCAACCATCTGTGTGTAAACAATTACCCGTTTTGTTGAAAGGTTTGGGTTGTATTGGTAATGCTTCCCTAATGCTATCTGATGGCTGTTATGAACTAGCTCATTTAACCGAACATTAGGTGTTTCAATATTGACGTTAATTGGATCATTAAATTCACTCGTCAAGGTATTGCTTGAAAAGTGTGTTTCTTGGTTATGAAGACGGGTTGATGCAGCATCTAACGCACCATCTTCAGTAGAACGGTAGCCTGAAAGGTAGTACCCTTTTTGCTGACCGCCATTTATTTTTCCATAACTAATCGAATCATCTTTCATTTCCTTCAAGATTACAGATGAGCGACTGCTTTGATTATTCGTTACGATGAAGCGGTTTTCAACCAATAATGAACTCGCAATAATTACATCAAAGAGCAAGAAAGCAAAGAAAAAGATCCATTGAATTCGTTTAAAGTCCATTTTCCAATGCCCCCTTACTTCTGTAATTCGGTGTAGTCAACCCACTGTCCATGATAGTCAACAAAGTAGGTTGGCGTTAATTTAACAGTACTGTTATCACTTGTATTTTCTTTCCAAAGGTAACCAACCCTGATTCCTTTAATATCCTTAAGCCGGTTACTTGCCCGAAGCTGCTTAAAGACCGTCGTCGTTGAAGGAAGACGAACCGGCTTATGGTTAATCGGCAATGGAACTTGAATGCTGTATAAACTCAACCAGGTTTTGTTCATTCCGTTAACCTTTGATGACATCCGAATATCACCATACCCAGCAGAGTTAAAAATTGGAAATCCTTCGACATAACTCCGGTAATTAATGGTCCGCTGGTGATCACTAATTCCATCATAGCGAAGATTATCCATTGGAATTCCGGTTTTAGCAATTCGATTAAAGAAATAACTATATAGCTGACTAGATTTTGGCACATCATCATGGCTTACGTAGTTCTCATAACGGACAGTACCATTTTGGTGATTATAAATTACCCGTTTATTTTCGCCATCACGATAAACAGTTGTGTTTCCCTTATGTTCAGTTGTAATTGAAGACTGCTTATTCGTACTAATAAGATTTTGACTTAAGGTATCAATATTTTGCGCTGTTACCTGGTAGCCAAAAACCGGTAACGTAAAACTCTTTGGGTAAAGAAGCATCGTTTGACCGTGAATGATCTTATGATCAACTTCTACCTTTGACGTCCCCCTAATTAAGGAAGTTAAACTACTATTTTTCTTTGCCTGACTAATCCGTGCCCGGTAGATTTTATAACCACGATCATTTAGTAAATAAATATTCCGTGGATTATTTAATGGAATTAAAATATGGTCAATCTGCTTAACCCGACTAGTATCAATCGACTGCGAAAAGGTTTCGTTAAAAATTGTTCCAGTAATACTATCTGGATAACTTACCATTAGCGAATTAGGCTGGTGAAGATAGCTAAGATAAACGTCGCTATTATCACTTTTTACCAAACTAGCACGTCCCAACTGATAACTACGTAATTGGTGTCGAATAGTCGTAATTAAGTTTTTCCGTGAGCTATATAGTAAAAATTGTTGCTGGTTAGCATCAACGTGTACTACTTGAGTCGGTAAATATAGATCACCGATTGACTGGGTTGTATTGAGGCTCCGTGAGTTCGAACTATCTCTTGTTCGCTCGTATTGTATAGGGTTAGACCAGATTGCAGCAGTTAAGAATAAACTAATTACTACTACAATGGTTAACGCAATGGCTAACCAATTAGTTTTGATCTTTTTGATCATCCCACTCGTCCCCCTCTTCATATGGTACGTATGGCAAGGAAATGTAGAAAGTTGAACCTTTACCTTCAACACTATCAACCCAAATCTGACCACCGAGCATGTTTACAACCTCTTTGGAGATGGCAAGGCCAAGCCCTGTACCTCCCTGTTTTCGGCTTCGTGCCTTATCAACCCGGAAGAAGCGGTCAAAGATATGGCCTAAATCCTTTCGTGGGATTCCAAGGCCCTGGTCAGAAATACTCATAATAACATGGTTGTGCGTTTCTAGTAACCGGGCAGTAATTACACCACCATCTGGAGAATACTTAATCGCATTATTCATGATATTATCAATAACTTGGGTAAACTTATCGGTATCAATTTCAACCCATAGATCCTTCTTGGTAAAGAAGCGTTCGATCGTGTACTTTTTCTTTTTCGGGTCCTCTTCCTTCTTAATAATCATATCGAACCGATTCAGAATATAGTTAAAAAGCTCATTAATATTAACGTACTCGAGGTTTAACTTTGTGGTACCGGCATCCATCCGTGAAAGGCTCAGTAGGTCGTTAATCATCCGAATCATTCGTTCAGTTTCATCCTGAACAACCTTTAAAAATTGGGGCGCAATTTCTTTATCTTGCCACGCACCGTCACTCAATGCTTCAACATAACTCTTAACACTGGTTAATGGCGTCCGTAATTCATGGGAAACATTAGAAACGAATTCTTTTCGCTCCTGTTCCTCTTTTTGCTGACTAGTAACGTCGTGAAGAACACAGACTAGTCCGCTAACAAATCCGGATTCTCGCTGAATTGGTGAGAAGTAAGCATTCAATATCAAATTACTTCCTGAATTTGACATATCAAGAATCATTTCTTTCTGTTCGCTATTAACAAGCTGCCGAACAGTATAATCGTGACGAATATCAAGAACATCAATAATTGATTTTCCGATTAGCTCATCTTCATGTTCTACCCCTAATAACTGGAGTGCCATATTGTTAACAATCGTTACGTTGCCTCGCCGGTCCGTTGCTAAAACACCATCAGACATGTGTGATAGAACGCTATCCAACCGCCGCCGCTCAGAATCACTTGACTCCTGTGCCTCTTCAACCCGAACTGAGAGGTTATTAACTGCCCCAGCTAATTGACCTAATTCATCGTTTCCCATTACCCGAACTTGCCCTGAAAAATCACCACGAGCAATTCGAAGAGTTTGTTTCCGCATTTCTTCAATCGGTCGAGTTATTTCCTGGGAAATAATAATTGCTAGCAATAGTCCGATTACGATCGTGATCAACGCTGCAGAAAGGTAAATTAAAGTGATGCTGTTAATATTTGAGTAAACACTCTCTAAGCTGGCACGAAGGTAGACAACCCCAACTACGTTATTATTACTGTTGTCTACTAACGGAATAATATTAACGTAGTAACGTGTATGGTTGCTATTATCATAGACGTTTTCGGTGTGAGAACGGTTATTAACCAGCGTTGCCTTTACCATTTGCTCGGTAGTTTTTTGACCAATCATATTTCGATTATCGAAATTACTGGTTCCGCGAACGACGCCTTGACTATCAATTACCCGAATTTCTGAGATATTGTTATTGTTAACTTCAGCCAAAATTTTCCGGATATTTTGATTAGCCTTCTTATGGTTAGTATTTACTAACTGTTCACTTAACGAATTATCCACGTAAGAAGGAAGCTCAATTGTTTGTTTAAACGTATTTAAATTCTGATGTTCCAATTGACGCACAAAAACCGCCCCAACGCATTCCAACGTTAACATTAACATTAACGCGAAAACGAGGGCGATTTTAAATTTGATTGACTGATAAAATTTTAATTTGCTGTTCACAACTGGCTAGCCTCTAATTTTGATCAGGATTTGCTAAGTAGTAACCAACACCACGACGGGTAATTAACCATTGAGGATGACTTGGGTTATCTTCAATCTTTTCCCGTAATCGCCGAACCGTAACATCAACAGTCCGCACATCACCAAAGTAATCGTATCCCCACACTGTCTGTAATAGATGCTCACGATTAATTACTTGCCCAATATGTTCTGCAAGGTAGTGAAGAAGCTCGAATTCACGATGAGTCAAATTGATATTCTCACCACGTTTTGAAACTGTATATGCTTCTGGGTGAATTACTAAGTCACCAACTTGAATATCAGTATTATTATCTTCTTCAGCGGGTGCCTTAACTGCCGCTTGCCGACGAAGATTGGCTTTTACCCGAGCAACTAATTCACGATTAGAAAATGGTTTAGTAACATAATCATCAGCACCAAGTTCTAGGCCAAGGACCTTATCTAATTCGGAATCCTTGGCAGTAACCATAATAATTGGAGTAGTGTGTTTTGCCCGTACTCGCTTAGCTACTTCAAGGCCGTCAATCTTAGGCAGCATTAAATCTAAAATAATTAAATCAGGTTTTTCACCTTCAACTTTTTCTAGGGCTTCTTCCCCATCAAAGGCAACAACGACTTCATAGCCTTCTTTTTCAAGATTAAATTTGATAATATCTGAAATTGGCTTTTCATCATCAACAACTAAGATTTTTTTTGCCATATCAATACTTACCTCCACATAGGTACAGTTGATTATTATTGTTATTAAGGACTGAAAATCTAGTAATTTTCAGTTTTGTTTATGATTTTAATTAATCCACTAAAAGGGCGAAAATTCACTAATAGATCGCCCAATTACTCTTTTAACATTATACCACATCAGTAAAAGATCAATTTAAATTCCAATAAATTATTGACAGTATTAAAGAATGATGATACATTTATATATGTTCTGATTGAACAAGATATATGGGCAGTTAGCTCAGCTGGCAGAGCAACGGACTCTTAATCCGTGGGTCCAGGGTTCGATCCCCTGACTGCCCATCAGAGGTTTACAGAGATTGAGATTTATTTTCTCAATCTCTTTTTTTATACAAAAAAGGAGTTTTAATCATGGCAGAAAAAGAGGTTCTTAGTGAAATCCAGATAACACTTAATGTAATTGGTGGTAAGTGGAAACCCTTGATTCTCCATTACTTAGAAAAAAATGGCACAAAAAGATATAGCGAAATCCTTCACTACCTAGAGTTAGCCCCTAAGAAGACTTTAACTACCCAATTACGCGAATTAGAACATGATGGAATTATTAAACGAACTGTTATTCCTACAGTTCCAGTTCAAGTTGAATATTCCATTACTAATCATGGTCGTTCCCTCTTTCCCTTGTTAGATGTAATGTGTGCTTGGGGATACCTTAATTCACAAGATTATCAGGTAAAACATACTACTTGTACATATAACAAAGAAACTACAAAAATTAAACAAGCTCGGTTACATAAACTATACGAAATGTTTGCTGAAGACCATTTAGGTGATTGGCAAGCAGACGACGAGGATACTTCAATGTAACCTGGGAAATAAAATGTGCCGTCTTGTCGGTAAGATCTAGTCTCGTTATCATTAAGACAATGATTAACATTGATTTTACTGAAGGGACGGTTTTTTTATGAAACAAATTAATTTAGGCACTACTTCGCTTCAAATTCCAGCAATGGCTCTAGGAATTATGCGAATGGAAGCAAAATCCCCCACTGATGCAGCGAAAGCAATTGATGCTGCTTACGAAAACGGCATTAATTTTATCGATTCCGCAGATATTTACGGTCAAGGAAAGTCGGAAGAAGTTTTTAGCAAAGCATTGAAACTTTCGAACACAAAACGTGAAGAGCTCTTTATCCAATCCAAAGCAGGTATTATTATTGATCCCGCACGCAGCCACGGAAGTTTTGTTTTTGGAAGTCGGTACGAGTTTACCAAACAACATATCTTAGAAGCAGTTGATGGTATTCTTTCCCGAATGAAAACCGATTATCTTGATAGTCTCCTCTTACACCGTCCTGATCCATTAATGGATTTAGAAGGGATCCGTGAAGCATTTGATATTTTACAAGCTAGTGGCAAGGTCCGCTTCTTTGGTGTTTCGAACTTTAACCCGCAACAATTTGCGATGGTTCAAAATATCGTTAGTCAACGATTGATGTTTAACCAATTGCAGTTTGGTCTGATGCATACCGGAATGATCGACTTCGGCATCCATACTAACATTAGTGATAAAGATGGTACTAACCATGATGGTGAAATTCTTGAATATTGTCGCCAATACCATGTTACCATCCAAGCTTGGTCACCATTCCAGTATGGAAACTTTGAAGGAACCTTTATCGATAATCCTAATTATCCCGAACTAAATACCACTTTAGCCAAGTTAGCTAATAAGTATAATGTCGGTAAAAATGCAATTGCAGCTGCTTGGATTCTTAAACACCCTGCTCAAATTCAGATGGTGATGGGAACAATGAATCCACAACACATTGCTGATAGCGCAAAAGGTGCTGACATTCAGTTAACTAATCAAGAGTGGTATAACCTATACCTTGCCGCTGGACATCAATTACCCTAAAAGGAGAAATCCCTATGTATCAAGCAAACGAAGATCGTTATCAAAAGATGATCTATAACCGTGTTGGCAACAGTGGTCTTAAATTATCAGCACTTGGATTAGGATTTTGGCATAATTTTGGTAGTGCGGATCCTTTTGAAAATCAAAAGGCAATCGTTCACCAAGCTTTTGATTTAGGAATTACCTACTTTGACCTAGCAAATAACTATGGTCCTATTCCCGGCAGCGCTGAAGAAAACTTTGGTCGGATTATGGCAACTGACATGAAACCTTATCGAGATGAAATGATCATTACTAGTAAAGCCGGTTATGAAATGTGGGATGGTCCTTACGGAAATTGGGGCTCACGGAAGAGCATTATTGCTAGCGCAAATCAAAGTTTACAACGATTAAATCTTGATTACGTTGATATCTTTTACTCTCACCGACCAGATCCGGCAACTCCAATTGAAGAAACTGCTGAAGCACTTGATCAACTCGTTCGTGAAGGCAAGGCGCTTTACATTGGAATTTCAAATTATGATGGCAAACAAACCGCAGCAATTACAAAAGTATTTAAAGAGCTTCGAACACCATTTATTATTCATCAACCCCGCTATAATATGTTCGATCGTCATATTGAAAATGACCTTCTTCCAGTACTAAAACAAGAGGGCAAAGCAGCAGTTTGTTTCAGCCCATTGGCACAGGGACTATTAACTGACCGTTATTTAAACGGAATTCCAGCTGACTCAAGAGCAGCAAAACCTACTAGTCCATTTCTTCATAAGGACCAAGTTGAGAAGACGCTAGCAACAGTTAAAAAGTTAAATAAGTTTGCAGTTGAACGTCATCAAACTCTTGCTGAAATGGCCGTTGCATGGATTTTACGTAAACCTGAAATTGCCTGTGTCCTAGTCGGTGCTAGTCGTCCCTCACAGCTTGTCGATGATGTTAAGGCATTGAATAATCTTCAATTCTCAGCTGATGAATTAGCAGAAATTGACCGTATTTTAGCTGAATAAGGAAATGAGGAGCTTTCGCATTCTTAAATAATGCTGAAGCTCCTCATTTTTATTCATCAAGCTCATTATCTTCCCATACCTTACGAATCATTGGGTATTTCAAATCACCAATTTGACTTACTTGGTACTTAGCTGCTTTAAGTTCATCAGCGTTGCCAACGCCAATTGAAATAACGTTAGTCGCATTCATTTGTTCAATTTGCTTAGCGTTAGAGCCAATCCCGACACAAGCAGCTGGCTGAACGTTTAACTCCTGGCTTGCTTTTAAATATGGATTCTCGTCGTCTAATGGTGAAACAAAGGCATCAAAGAAGTCATCGACCTTTAATTTTTGCAGAATTTCCTTTGCATGTCCATCAACATCATTAACAGCAATATCGACATAATGATCATAGAAATTATTTAGTAAGCGTTTGGCATTCGGATAAAGCTGCTCCTCACCGATTCCGTTAATTACCTTACTGTACATTTCATACTGCTCGTTAAGTAACTCATCCTCATTAGCATCAGTTTGGTTAAAATGCTTCAAGATAATTGCTAATGCTTGATGACGATCTAATCCAGCAACTTGACTAGCCATTTTTCCTGGTAATCCCATTCCAAACTCGTACATTGCTAGCTCTCGCCACGCTTGGAATTGAAGTTTATCGGTATCTAAAATAATTTTATTTAAACTAAGAATTGCACCCTTCATTATTGTCATTCCCTTGCTTTATATTCTTAACTCCTACTTTACAGATACTGATAGTGATATTCAATCATTTCCCCTTAAACTTGGAAACTGATAATTTTACTTTCTTCAAAAAAATCCTTGCAAATCTAATTAAAGATTGATAAGATAATATCTGTTGTCAATGACATGGGCAGTTAGCTCAGCTGGCAGAGCAACGGACTCTTAATCCGTGGGTCCAGGGTTCGATCCCCTGACTGCCCATTATTAAAAGGTCACCGATTATTCGGTGGCCTTTTTTTGTTATACTTATTAATAATATGCATTTACGAGGTGATTACTATGTTAGTCGCTTACTTGGTGTTTCTCCTCATCGCATTAGGAATTATCTATATCGGCTTTCAAATTTACAAAGGAAATTCAGCTTATTTTCAATTGTTATACGGTCAGCTTCTTAACAAAAAGGATAAAGATAATTACATTAAACTTCACCACCGTGCATTAGGATTACTATATATTGGCATTGGAATAATTACGGTTATTATTCTTACCTTTTTTCAATTTAAGCATTAGCAAAACCTAAAAACTACCGTTACCAGCATTGCAACAAATCAACGTCAGACTTTTGTTTCCATTTATATGTATTTAAGCCAAATTAAAGTAGAACTTGTGGTATTTACTACGGGTTTTGTTCTATATATAAAGCAAAGAAGGAAACAACCTAAGATTAGTTCAGAATGAAAATAGTCTTAGGTTGTTTCCTTTTTAATTTCTATCTAAGTGCTTGAAAATTGATTTCGAGCATCTTTCAAATAGCTAGATCCTTTTTATCAAAGACTAACCTCACCAACAACATTCCGATCGAAGAACTTTGCAACTTGATGAACATCCATTTCCTGTCCTAAGGCCCACATTAACTTGGTAATAGTACTTTCGGAGGTCATGTCATGAGCACTAATTGCTCCCTTTAGCAAAGCCTCGCGTCCAACCTCGTACTTAGTTAAATCACTCCGCTCGTATAAGCACTGGCTTGTTGCAATTACGGGGATCCCATTTTTAATTAATTCACCAATCGCACCAACCATGTTGCGACGAATGAAATTCATTCCACCAAGCCCATACCCTTCAATTACAATTCCCTTACAACCATTTTCAACCATCGCAAATAGGAGTTGTGGGTCAAATCCAGGGAATAACTTAACTAGGGATACATGAGGATCAATCTTCGTGTTTAATGTACAGTGATCGGCATGGGGAAAGTCGGCTTGTTGCGGATTAAAAACTAAGCCATCCGACGTTACTGTCGCAACTGGTGGAACGTTAACACTTTCAAAAGCATTAAAGTTCGTTGTCCGTACCTTCACGCTCCGACAACCCAACATTACCTTCTCGCTAAAGGCTAAATAAATGCCCGGCCGACACGTTGCAGCTGCCGCAAATGCCAACCGTAAGTTATCTGGAGCATCACTCAAGATTACGTTAATCGGTACTTGACTTCCCGTAAGGACTACTGGCAAGTTAATTCCCTGCAACATAAATGAGAGCATTGACGCCGTATAGGCCATTGTATCGGTCCCATGCGAAACGACAATTCCGTCATAATCGTTTCGGTACTCATAAATTTTTTTAGCAATAAACTCCCATTCTTCGGGCTGAATATTTGATGAGTCTAGCTGTAAAATATCGCGGACTTCAATTTCATACGGAAGTTGACCAAGCATCTGAATTAACCCTTCACCAGATTCTCGAGGAACTAATCCTGAATCTGAAGCAACTGATGCAATGGTTCCTCCCGTTGAAAGTAATAGTATCTTTTTCATTTGTTCTTGCTCCATCGTCTTATTTAACGTTGATTATACAACATAATAGAAAAGGAAGTACTAGCAGGCACTAAGAGCCTTGCTTCATACTTCCACATCATTTCCCGGGTAATATTTTTAATAATGAACTGTTCGTGATTGGTTAGACTTAACCACAATGAAGACAATTGCCAAGGTAACAAAAACAGCTACCGCACAAACGACGAACAAAATCCGATAACTGGAAAGTTCAATCAAAATTCCGCCAAATAATGGTCCAATTGCCTTTCCAAGTGAAGAAAAAGCATTCAGGATTCCCTGATACTTCCCTTTAATGTTAACTGGTGATAGTTCATTAACAATCGCTGGCATAGTCGGAAAGGCCGTTGCTTCTCCGATAGTTAGCACTGTCATTGCTAGCACAAACCAAATGTAGGACTTAGCAAATAACAATAGAACAAAGGAAAAGCCTACTGTGAAGAGTCCAAGAAATACCTGCAAATATAGGTTTGAACGGTACCGATTAATCCAAGTAATAATTAACTGGATAATCACAATTAAGACCCCGTTAAGCGTCCACAACAGACTGTATTTTGTCATTGAGATTCCCTGATCTGTCATAAAGACAGAAAGGTTACTTGCCCATTGTTCATACATTGTCCAAATAATCATTAAGGCTGCAAAGAAGGTCCAGCTAATTATTAAGTTACTAACCGGCATCTTCATTTGCTTCTCGCCATCTTCAACTTCCACATCTACTTCCCGATTACTTCTTCGACTACCCTCATTATCCTTAAAAAAGAAAAAGACAACGGCACTAAAAAGGACATAAAGAACTGTCGTAATTGAGAACATTGGTGAAATATTACCATGAGCATACTGATAAAGCGGACCAACAATTGTTGTTCCGATCACCATTCCTAAATTATTGGCAAAGTACAACATGTTAAAAACATATCGCCCATCTTGTCCAGATTGAGTTCCGTAAGAGTTCACCATGGTAATTATCCAACCATTCATAAAGCCGACGCCAGTCAATAGGATTCCATAAACCGGCCAACCATTAAATGCAATCAATAATCCCATGATTACAGTTGCCGTAACTGTCCCGCCAAGCATTAATTGCCGCGGATTTTTCTTATCGAATAATGTTCCGGCGATATAACTCCCCACAACATTAGCACCGGAATACAAAAGCAGGACAATCCCTGAAACAGTTAATGATTCATGAAGCTGTTGGTGCATGTAAATGGTAGTTAACGGCCAAACAAAACTATTACCGATACTCCCTAAAAACATTCCCAATAGCAACCATTTTAATTCAATTCCTTGACGGTTCATCTTACGCCTCCTCTTTTCTTAATCACCTTTTTAATAAGACAGATCTATCATCTTGACTATAACTCTTTTTATTATCAAATGGTTGATAGAAACCTACATTCTTTTAAAAACGCACAAAAGGGCCCCTACGATCTCTCTTAGATGCCCTTATTATTCGATTAGTTATTATCTTCTGGAATATACGAAACAGAAGCAAATTTATTATATGACTTGGCAAATAATAACTTCACGGTTCCCCGTGGACCACTACGGTTTTTTTCAATAATGACTTCAACTTCACTCACGTTTGAGCCATCGTCATCATTATCCTGTTGTGAATTATTTTGATTATCCTCGCCATCACCATCTTCATCGTGATCATAATAATCATCACGATACAGAAAGCTAACAATATCCGCATCCTGTTCAATCGATCCGGATTCCCGGATATCTGAAAGTACCGGTCGTTTATCTTGCCGCTGTTCAACTCCACGAGAAAGCTGAGAAAGGGCAATAACTGGCACCTCTAATTCCTTAGCAAGCTTCTTTAATTGCCGTGAAATTTCGGAAACTTCTTGTTGTCGGTTATCGGGATTTGTCCCTTCAATTAGCTGAAGGTAGTCAATCACGATTAGTCCAAGATTGCCCTTTTCCTTAGCTAGTCGACGACACCGTGCACGAATTTCTGCAACCTTAATTCCAGCAGTATCATCAATATAAATATTAGCCTTAGAAAGAGCACCAGTTGCGATAAAGAGGCTGTTCCACTCATCCTGAGTTAGCTGCCCCGTCCGCAAGTGGTTGGCGTTAATGTTTCCCTCAGCACAGATCATCCGGTTAACAAGAGATTCTGCTCCCATTTCCAAGCTAAAGATTGCCACAGCAGTATCTGAACTAGTCGCAACATTCTGAGCAATATTTAGTGCGAATGCAGTTTTCCCAACAGCAGGCCGTGCAGCAATAATTACTAACTCGTCCTTATGCAGCCCAGTTGTCATTTCATCCAGTTGCTGATAACCAGTTGATAATCCTGTAACTTCACTATCGTTTTTCGATAAGTCATTAACGTGTTTTAAAGAAGCTTCTAGGACATCCTTAATGTTTTGAAAACCACTTTGGGTATTGTCTTGAGAAACCTGCATGATTTGCTGTTCAGCATTATCAAGCAGATCCGACACACTATCATTATCAGCATAACTATTATTAATAATCTTGGTTGCTGTATTAATTAACCGTCGTCTTGTTGCCTTATCATGAACAATTTTAGCATAATAGGCGACGTTGGCTGCTGTTGGCACTGCTGTAGCAATTTCAGCAATATAAGCAACTCCACCAATATTTTCAGTCTGATTATCCTTGTCCAGCGCACTCCGGATCGTCACCACATCAATCGGCTGATCTTCATTATTTAAATCAACCATCTTCTGAAAGATGATTTGGTGGGCTTTACGGTAGAAATCGCGTGGTTCTAAATATTCCATTGCATCAGCCAGGGCATCCTTACTTAAAAAGACAGCTCCAAGAACTGCCTTTTCCGCATCGATGTCACGTGGCTCTTCTTGCACTGGTGCATTATCCATGACGATACGCTCCTTTAATCAATGAGCTTACTTTTCGGCAATGTGAACCCGAATTTCAGCCATCACTTGTGGGTGCAGTTTAATTGGCACGTTAACATAACCCAACGCCTTAATTGGTGCTGCAAGCTCAATCTTCCGCTTATCAATCTTGACGTTGAATTGCTTTTGTAATGCAGTCGCAATTTGTTTAGTTGAAATCGAACCAAACATCCGGCCGTCAGTTCCAGCCTTTCCACTCAATTCGACAACGGTCTTGTCATCTTCAAGAACCTTCTTCAACTCTTTAGCCTCAGCCAATTCTTCAGCAGCGTGCTTTTCTTCTGCACGTTGTTGACCAGTTAACTGGCTCATTGCAGCGTGGGTAGCCTGTTTTGCGAGTCCTCGCTTAATGAGGTAGTTTTGCGCATAGCCATCGGGAACATCTTTTACTTGCCCACGCTTACCGCGGCCACGAACGTCTTGAATAAAAATAACTTTCATCTTAGTCACTCCTCAGTTGATTCTTTATTTCCATCATCCTCTGTTTTAGCCAATTGGTCAATCAGAGTTTGCTTAACTTCCGCAATTGTTTTCCCCTTAATTTGGGTTGCAGCATTAGCTAGGTGACCACCGCCACCCATTTTTTCCATGATTAATTGAACATTCACGTCACCCATTGAACGTGCGGAGATACAGATCATTCCATCAGCTCGTTTAGTAATAACAAACGAGGCCTCTATCCCGTTAACCTGAAGAAGCATATCTGCCGCTTGAGCAGCTGTTACCGGATCATAGATCTGGTCTTCCTCTCCAGCACAGATCGCAATTGAACCATTTAACTCTGCTAATGAGATTAAGTGATTACGTTTCATGAAACTATCTGCATTTTCTTTCATGAACATTTGGATCATCATCCCGTCAGCTCCGGCAGATCGTAAGTAACTTGCCGCATCAAATGTCCGGGTTCCCGCACTTTTGGTAAACGATTTAGTATCAATTTGAATTCCCGTCAGCATTGCCGTAGCTTCCAGTTTATTCAACCCTTTACCTTCTCGTGGTTGATATTCAAACATTTCTGTAATTAACTCACAAGTTGATGATGCATATGGCTCGATATAAACCAATAATGGATTTTCAGGAAACTCTTCACCGCGCCGGTGGTGATCAATAATCACAAGACGGTTTTGTAAACGTTCATAAAGTTCTGGAGCAATCGTAATTCCTTTCTTAGCATGGTCAACCATCACCAGAAGGCTATTAGGAGTGGCTTTCTCAAGAGCCTCTTCAGGGGTAATAATATGTTCCTTGATTTCCTGAAAATTATCCATTTGCTTCAGGAGACGCTGAACATCAGAGTGAGCCTGCTCGTCATCAACGACAATCCAACATTCACAGTTATTCATTTCCGCAATTCGGCGAATTCCTAAACAAGCACCCAGAGAATCCATATCAGGATTCTTATGTCCCATTACAAAGATTTGATCTGCCTGGGCCATTAGTTCTTGAAGGGCCTGACTAATCATTCGCGCTCGAACCCGTGTCCGCTTTTCCATTGGATTGGTCTTTCCGCCGTAGAACCGTGCTTCAGAATCCTGAGCGCGGACAACAACCTGATCGCCACCTCGTCCTAGCGCAAGATCAAGGTTGTTTTGAGCAGTATCAGCTAATTTTACCAGATCATTTTCACCATAAGCAATTCCAACACTTAACGTTACTGGTGAGTTCTGTTTTGAAGTATTTTCCCGAATAATATCGAGAATCTTAAACTTCTTTTCTTCCAACCGGTTCAATGAAATTTGATGTCCGATAATCAGGTAATTATCATCGTCAATTATCTTCATTAATAAGTGATTCTCTGCTGCCCACTTACTAATTTCTGACGTCACATAATTATGTAAATTAGAAACATCTGAATCGCTCATCCCCTGGGTTAGTTCAACATAGTTATCTAAATAGATGTTTCCCAGGAAGATTTGCTGTTGTTTATAACGCTTATTAATTTCTTCATAGCTTGTCACGTCCATCATGTAGATAACATGATTATCTTTTTGAACCAAGAATTCAAATTGACGATCCTGCCACGTAACGATCGTCGGCTGCTTATCATTCCGATGCTCATTTTCTAGTTTGGCAAGCTCGTTATCAACTTCTTTAAGTTTCTTCCCAACAACAATTTTTAGATCAAAGTACTTAGCCATATAAGGATTAATCCATTGAATTTCGCCCTGCTTATTCATCAGGATCATTCCTAAAGGCATTTCAAGCAACGCTTCCTGTTGTCCCTGCTCAACCCGATAAGTTAGATCTGCTAAGTACTCATGAGCATCAACGACGATCGTTCGTAAACGACTTATACTAAGCTGACTACCAAAAAGAGCCACCACTAGGATCGCAATCCCAAGAAGCCAATTAATATAAAATCCCAATACTAGACTAAGAATCGTTAAAATTAAAATGTAAATAAAATTCCACCGAACTGCTGGCTGTTTAAACAGCTCTCGCCAGTATTCTCGACTAATAAGATCTCTCATACTGGTCCTCCTGATTTTAACGTTTTTCGTTAATTATTAATTTTTGTTAAACAATCAGTATCTATAATATCACATTGGTCTATTTGACTGCATCTCAACACTTACGGAATGAAAAATCTTTTAAAAATAAAGCTGGGAATTAACCCATTCAAGAGCCTGGTTGGCTAACCTAGAACGACGAATGATAATGAATTCATCAGAGTCGTTCGTAGTTAGACTCGAAGGCTCGGGTTAATTCCCGCGATTAAACTCGGTAAGTTCGGTTACTATTAGTTACAGAGAGAGGCTGAGAAAAAACGAATCGTTTTTTCTCAGCCTCTTATTTTACGGAATTAATCTTCAGCAACGAATGGCAAAAGACCCATAATCCGTGCACGCTTAATAGCGATAGTTAACTTACGTTGGTTCTTGGCGCTAGTACCAGTAACCCGACGTGGTAAAATCTTACCCCGTTCAGAAATAAACCGACGTAATAAATCAGTGTCTTTGTAATCGATGTAGTCGATGTGGTTTGCGGCGATAAAGTCGACTTTACGACGACGACGGCCGCCCCGACGTTGTTGTGCCATGAAATTACCCTCCTATCTGGTTAAAGAATTCTTTAGAATGGTAATTCGTCATCAGATAAGTCAATGGATTGACCATCGTCCCCACCATTAGGGAATTGGTTATCTGGTTGACTTGGTTGGTTATTATTACCACCAAAGCCATTAGACGAATTAGATTGAGGAGCATTATTTCCAGGTTGCGGTTGATTATTATTGTACTGCGGTTGACCTTGACCACCAAATGGTTGTTGGTTGCCATATTGTTGACTACCACCGTTTTGGCGTGGTTCAAGCAGTGCAAAATTATCGACAACAATTTCGGTAACATAAACTCGGTTACCTTGCTGGTTTTCGTAATTCCGGGTTTGAATCCGTCCTTCGATACCAACTAAGGATCCCTTATGAGTAAAGTTACTAAAGTTTTCAGCAGACTTACGCCAAATGACGCAATTGATAAAGTCAGCATCCCGATCCCCATTTTGGTTTCGGAATTGACGATCAACAGCTAAAGTAAATGATACAACAGCTGTTCCACTGGTTGTGTACCGCAACTCAGGATCTCTTGTTAAGCGTCCAGTAAGTACTGCACGATTAATCATTAGATCTCGTCTCCTCTCTATTAATTGAAAATCAAATTAAGCTTCACGCTTGATGATCATGTGACGTAGGATATCATCGTTGAACTTAGCTAAACGATCGAATTCGTTTAAGGCTTCGTCAGTGTCGGTAGTAAGGTTTACCACGTGGTAAGTACCTTCAGTGTACTTGTCAATTGGGTAAGCAAACCGGCGTGTTGACCAATCCTTGGAATCAGCGATGGTTGCACCATTGTCCTCAAGAATCTTGTCAAAGCGAGCTACAAGGTCGCTCTTTGCAGATTCTTCCATATCAGGACGAATGATGTAAGTAATTTCATATTTACGTGTTTCCATGAATGTTACACCTCCTTATGGACTCTGGCTCTTCCCGTAAAGATTAAGAAGAACAAGGAGAGTAGACGTCTGTTACGTATACTCACAAGAATAAAATATACCACAGACATTGGTTTAAAACAAGGAACAGGTAACAAGAAAATCCTGAATTTGCGGTCTACTTAATAAAGACGTAACAAATCAGGATTTCTACTTTATTTATTCAGTTTTTTCTTCCGTAGTTGCTTCTTCAGTTGAATTTTCATTTGATAAAGAATCGTCTTCGTCATCTTCATCACTTTCCTTTTCAACCTTCGCAATCGTCGCAACATGCGTCCCAGCATCCATCTTAATTAGGTGAACTCCTAGTGCTGATCGACCAGTTTGCGATACTGTTTCAACACCGAAACGAATAATCACACCATGGTCTGTAACCAGCATAATGTCTTCGTCTCCCTTAACAGTTGTTAGGCCAACCAGAGGACCATTCTTCTTCGTTACGTTAACGGTCTTAACACCTAAACCGCCACGACCCTTAATTGGGTACTCGCTAGCAGGCGTTTGCTTACCGTAACCCAACTCACTAATTACTAGGACGTTGCTATCATCATCAAGTGGTGCAGTACCAATGACATAATCGTCATCCCGTAAGCGAATTCCGCGAACTCCTGCTGCTGAACGTCCCATTGACCGGACAACAGATGAGTTAAAGCTTAAGGCATAACCGTGGTGTGTTCCGATAATCATATTTTGTTGATCCTTAACTATATCGACATGGATCAGCTCATCATCATCGTGAAGGTTAATCGCCTTCAACCCATTACTTCGAATATTCTTAAACTCGGTAACTGGTGTCCGTTTTACGGTTCCCTGCTTAGTGGTAAAGAAGAGGAACTTATCATCGTCGTTAGTTTCATGTGAAACGTTAATCACAGCACTAATCTTCTCTTTGTTATCAATTCCAAGTAAGTTAATGATTGGAATTCCTTGAGCAGACCGACCATACTCTGGAATTTCATACCCTTTCATGGAGTAAACCTTTCCTGAATTGGTAAAGAAGAGGAGCAAGTCATGAGTATCACTAGAAATTAATTGTTCAATAAAGTCATCCTTGTGAACACCCATTCCCTTAACACCACGACCACCACGGTGTTGAGACTTAAATTCATCTACCGGCAACCGTTTAATGTAACCATTATGCGTTAAGGTCACAATGATTGACTCTTCCTCAATCAAATCTTCATCTTCAATGTTAGTAATATCACCAACTTGAAGTTCTGTCCGCCGCTTATCACCAAACTTCTTTTGAATTTCTAATAATTCATCGTAAATAATTTGGTTGATCCGTTCTTGGTGAGCAAGAATGTCTTTGTAATCGGCAATTGCTGCCATTAACTTCTTATATTCGGCCTCAATCTTTTCTCGTTCCAAACCGGTTAACCGGACTAACCGCATATCAAGAATTGCTTGGGCTTGACGATCCGATAGTCCATAGTTTTCCATCAACTGATTTTTCGCAATTTCACTTGTTTGGGAGTTCCGAATAATATTAATGATTTCATCAATATGATCTAAAGCAATTCGTAACCCAGCAACAATATGAGCACGGTTTTCGGCTTTTTTCAGATCAAATTCTGTCCGCCGCCGAACAACATTTTCCTGGTGTTCTAGGTAATACTGAAGGATTTCCTTCAAACTAAGGATTTTGGGTGCACCATTAACAATTGCTAACATATTGAAATTGAAAGTTGTCTGCATCAAGGTCATCTTGTACAAATTATTCAAGATCACTTCAGCACTAGCATCACGACGTACATCAATTACGATCCGCATTCCTTCACGGTCGGTTTCATCATTAACGTCAGTAATCCCTTCAATTTCCTTATTCCGAGCTAAATCAGCAATCCGTTCAATCAGCTTTGCCTTATTAACCATATAAGGAATTTCGTGAACAACAATTTGTTGTCTACCGTTCTTTCGTTCTTCAATATCGACTTTAGCCCGAACAACAATTGTCCCTCGACCGGTCTCATAAGCCTTCCGAATTCCAGACTTGCCCATGACAACACCACCAGTTGGAAAATCTGGTCCTGGCAAGACTTTCATTAAGTCTTCAGTTGTAGCGTCCGGATTATCCATCAATACGTGGATTGCACTAATAACTTCCCCTAAATTATGGGTTGGGATATTCGTTGCCATTCCGACAGCAATCCCTGAAGCACCATTAACAAGTAAGTTGGGGAACCGAGCTGGTAGCACAGTCGGTTCCTTTTCGGTTCCGTCATAGTTGTCTTGAAAATCAACAGTATTCTTGTTAATATCCCGTAACATTTCAACGGCAATTTTACTCATCTTGGCTTCGGTATACCGCATAGCAGCGGCACTATCACCATCAATTGAACCAAAGTTACCGTGACCATCAACCAACATGTACCGGTAACTAAAATCCTGTGCCATCCGTACTAGCCCTTCATAGATTGAAGAATCACCATGGGGGTGGAATTTCCCCATAACATCCCCAACAATCCGGGCAGACTTCTTATATGGCTTATCAGGAGTAACCCCTAATTCATTCATCCCGTACAGGATCCGTCGTTGTACTGGTTTCAACCCATCACGCACATCCGGGAGTGCCCGAGAAACGATAACACTCATGGCGTAGTCTAAGAATGAATTTTTCATCTGACTAGTCAGGTTAACGTCCGTGATCCGGTTATTTGATAGATCGTTTTCAGCCACTATCGTTGTTCCTCCTTTAAATTTGAGTATGATGCCCGAAAAAAGCGCTAATAGTTAACAAGCTTAATTCGGTTCACACACCAATCTTATAAATCAAGATTTTCTACAAACTTAGCATTCTTTTCGATAAATTCACGCCGCGGTGTAACCTTATTCCCCATCAACATTGGGAAGATTTCCTCTGCCGCCTTGGCATCATCAAGGTTTACCCGGAGAAGGTGGCGTTTTTCGGGATCCATCGTTGTTTCCCAAAGCTGTTCAGCATCCATTTCACCAAGCCCCTTGTAACGTTGAATAACAGGTTTAGGACTTGGTTGAAGTGAGTTAACAACCCGGTCAAGCTCTTCGTCTGATTCAATGTACTTTACAAATTTTCCTTGACGAACTTGGTATAGAGGTGGTTGGGCAATGTAGACATAGCCATGGGTAATCATTGGCTTCATAAACCGGTAGAAGAGCGTCAATAGTAACGTCCGAATATGAGCACCATCAACATCGGCATCGGTCATAATAATCAGCTTATGGTAATTAGCTTTGGTAATATCAAAGTCCTCGCCAAAGCCAGTTCCTAACGCTGTAAACAGCGACCGAATTTCATCATTTGCTAAGATTCTGTCAAGGGTCGCCTTTTCAACATTTAAAATCTTTCCCCGAATTGGCAAAATTGCTTGAGTCAACCGAGAACGTCCCTGTTTAGCAGAACCTCCAGCTGAGTCCCCCTCGACGATGAACAACTCAGAAATATTTGGATCCTTACTAGTATTATCAGCTAGCTTACCTGGTAAGTTGCTAATTTCCAGACCACTCTTTTTCCGGGTAACTTCACGTGCCCGTTTTGCTGCTACCCGAGCTTTAGAAGCTAGTTGTCCCTTTTCGATAATTTGCCGTGCTTCATCAGGGTGTTCAAGTAAGAATCGGTTAAATGTCGCTGCAAAAACATGATCAGTTGCCGTTCGTGCATCAGAGTTCCCAAGTTTTGTCTTAGTTTGTCCCTCAAATTGTGGATCCGGGTGCTTGATAGAAACAACCGCGGTTAATCCTTCACGTACATCATCCCCGGAAAGTGTTTCATTTCCCTTTAAGACTCCTGACTTATGTCCATAATCATTTATTACCCGAGTTAGGGCCATCTTAAACCCAGTTTCGTGCGTTCCACCTTCATAAGTATGGATATTGTTGGTAAACGTCAATAAATCACTTCTGTAAGAATCAGTGTATTGAAGAGAGACTTCTACAGTAATACCATTTTCTTTTCCTTCAACGTAAATTGGTGGTTCAAAGAGAGTGGTTTTCCCTTCATTCAAGAAGTCAACATAGTGTCGAATTCCACCTTCATAATGGAATTCTTGCCGTTCTGACTCCTTATCACGCTTATCTTCAATTGTGATTTTCAGTCCCTTGTTTAGGAATGCTAATTCACGAAGACGGTTTGTTAAGGTTTTAATGTTGTATGTAGTTGTTTCGCGGAAAATTTCCGGATCCGGCTTAAAGTGAACAGTTGTCCCATGAACATCTTCCGGCACGTTTTCATCAATTACCTTCATTGAGGTCTTAACGTGACCATGATCAAAGTCCATGTAGTAACGCTTCCCCTGACGTGAAACCTTAACATCAAGTTCTGTAGAAAGGGCGTTTACAACTGAAGCACCAACACCGTGTAATCCACCGGAAACCTTGTATCCGCCACCGCCGAACTTACCACCGGCGTGAAGAACAGTAAATACTGTTTCAAGGGCTGGTTTCCCGGTTTCCTTTTGGGTATCAACAGGAATTCCCCGGCCGTTATCGGTAACAGAAATACTATTATCTGGTTCAACAACCACGTTAATTTCATCACAGAATCCAGCTAGGGCCTCATCAATTCCGTTATCGACAATTTCCCAAACTAAATGGTGTAGTCCTTGAGCCGAGGTTGAACCAATATACATCCCTGGCCGTTTTCGTACTGCATCAAGCCCCTTAAGAACCTGAATTTGACTGGCATCATACTCGCTCGCTAACTCAGCTTTTGTTTCTTTTTGCTCGTCGCTCACTGTGTTTCCCCCTTGCTCAAAGTACCATGTTCAATTTCAAAGATTTTCGGTTGATGAATTAACTGCCGTGCAACATCATTTAAGCTTGTTGTTGTCAGAAAGGTTTGCACCTTATCTTGAAAGGCAGTTAATAAGTGTGTCTGACGAATAGTATCTAATTCAGATAGGACATCATCTAAAAGCAGTAACGGGTATTCCCCCGTCTGCTCCTTCATCAAGTCGATCTCCGCCAACTTAACAGATAATGCCGTTGTTCGTTGCTGGCCTTGTGAGCCAAACGACTGAACGTTTTTCCCGTTAACCATAAAGTGAATGTCATCCCGTTGCGGTCCATACATTGTGGTTCCCTTTTCAATTTCCCAATCTACATGGGACTGATAAAGGCCAAGCAAGTTTTGATATGCCTGCTCAACAGTCGTCTCCTCACTCAGCTTTAATTGGGTAATGTAGTCTAATCTTAATTGTTCAGCATTCAAGGATATTTTCTCGTGAAGCTGTGAAGCCCACTTTTCCAAATGCTGCAAGAATTGATAACGGGCAATGATAACCTCTGCACCGTATGCAGCCAACTGATCAGAAAGTACTCCAAGTAAAACCTTATCGTGTTGCTGACCGTATTTTAACTGCTTCAAATACTTATTTCTTTGACGCAGTAAGGTTCGATACTGCCCAGCATTATAAAGATACTTACTACTCATCTGACTAAATTCCATATCCATAAAATGGCGCCGCAGTGCTGGTGCTCCCTTAACTAGGGACAAGTCCTCCGGCGCAAATAAAATGGCATTTAGTTGACCAACATATGTAGATAATCGAGCCTGCTCAAGATGATTGACTTTAGCTCGTTTTCCCTTAGAAGTAAATTCTAGTTCTAGCGGAACGCGTCCACTCGTCTTTTGAACAATTCCGCTAATGGTCGCTGATTTATGCTGCCAATTAATGAGTTCTCGGTTGTTATGGGTCCGGTGGCTCCGTGTTAATGACAATGCATAAATCGCCTCTAACATATTCGTTTTTCCCTGAGCATTGTGACCAATCAGGACATTAACTCCAGGAGCAAAATGAACTGTCAGATCTTCGTAATTACGAAAATTATGTAAGTGCAATTCTGAAAGAATCATGCAAATTCCTACTTACTCTTAATCATAATTGGTTCATGTTCGGGAATGATAACAACATCTTCCGGATATAATTTCCGGCCACGACGATTCTCAAGTTCGTCATTAATCCGAACATCATGCTCCTTCAAAAACCACTTGGCTGCACCACCAGTTGGGATAATTCCCTCTTCCTTGAGCAGTTGTCCCAAGGTGATGAAAGGCCGATCTATTTTTATGGTCTTGGTTTCCACACTTAATCACCTACTTTTCACAAATACTATTATACCACATTTAAGAGGTTAAAAACGCGCAGATAGCCTTTTTAGGCTTCTTAGTGGTTATTAGTCTTTTTTGTCAAAATCAAGTTAAAAACGCTTAATTTGCTTAAAACACGATTTCAGCAAATTTTTAAAATAAAAAAAGGGTTATGACAAACTGGTTATCATAATCCTCTTACTTGTCATTAAAATGTCCGAACTGGCGTGATCAAATGAACAAAGTTTTCTGTATCTTCCGTTGGAACTAACGTAAATGGACGTAGTGGAGAAGTGAATGAAATCTTAACCGTTGATTGACCAAAGGATCGTAGTGCATCCTTCATGTAATTAGGATTGAAGGAAATTTCTAAATCATTTCCCTCAACCGCTGATGTGGCAACATCTTCCTCTACCATTCCGATATCTGGTGAATCACCGCTAATCCGAACCAGCTTTTCGCCAGGCTTAATGGTTAATTTAACAACATCATTCCTGCTTTCATGTGAAAGTAATGAAGCCCGGTCAATTGAAGATAAGAAAGTTCCGGCATCTAATTCCACTGTCGTATCTGATGTATCTGGAATCAACTGACTCGTTTCTGGATAATTTCCTTCTAACAATCTGGAGTAGAAGTGCGTATTACCAAAAATAAATAAAACTTGATTATCAGTAACTTGCATCTTTACGTCATCATCAACGTCACTAATCATTCCGGAAAGTTCATCCAAACTCTTCCCTGGAATAATAACATCGTAATTAACATCGCCAACACCATCTAATTGCACTTTCCGTTGTGCGAGTCGATGACTATCAGTAGCAACTGCTGTAAGTAATCCATCACGCAACGTTACGTGGATCCCAGCAAGGATTGGCCGACTTTCTTGTTTAGAGACGGCAATTACGGTCTGTCGAATAACTTCTTTAAGCATATCATTGGCAAGAATAACTGTATTATTTGCCTCAACTTCTGGTAAGTGAGGGAAGTTTTCAGCGTCTTGTCCATTAATTTGAAATTTGGCACTTCCTGAAGTGATATCCGCTTGGAAACCACTAGTAATTTCAATAGTTACATGTTTATCTGGAAGTTTCTTAACAATCTCACTAAAGAACCGGGCTGGAAGAACAATTGAACCAGGTTCGTCAATTTTTAACTCATAATTTTCATTGCTAGCGGCCATAACACTTTCAATTGTAATATCTGAATTACTACCAGTTAGTGTAATGCTATCGTTAGCTACTACCATTTTTAACCCAGTTAGAATTGGAATAGTAGTTTTAGATGAGATTGCCCGAAGAACATTATTTAATTGACTAATAAATGCTGAACGATTGATGGTAAATTTCATTATCAATGCTCCTTTGGTAGGTTTATATATATTTATATTAATACTTTAAAATATAGTCGAAGTAGTAGAGCCTGTTAATATTGTGGATAACTCAATTCGGCTAAGAAAAAACAACTTATTTGCTTGTGGATAACTTGTGGATAAAATTGGGAATAACTTCCTAGTTTTCCACAGCTACGCTTTTAATTTTGCTTTTAATGTATTTAGCTGATCTTGAAGTTCATTATCAGTTTGGAGCTCTTCTTCAATTTTATCAATTGCGTGAAGAACGGTTGTGTGATCTTTTCCGCCAAATTCTTTCCCGATTTTTGGTAATGAATAATCAGTTAATTCACGAGAAAGGTACATTGCGATCTGACGCGGAACAACAATTTGCTTGACCCGCTTCTTACCAATAATGTCGCTTTGGGTAATATTGTAAAAGTCAGCAACATTTTTTTGAATTGACGTGATTGTAATTGTTGTTTTAGTAGTCCTTTGCAGTCCGCGAAGAGCTTGTGATGCGAGATGCGGCGTAATTGGTTCTTGGCTTAAGTTAGAGAATGCCTGAACCTTGGTTAGTGCTCCCTCAAGTTCACGAATATTGGTATCGATCTGTCCTGCAATGTAGTTCAAGGTGTCATTTCCAATATTGATGTGATCTTCTTCAACCTTACTCCGCAAAATAGCAATTCGGGTTTCCAGATCTGGTGGGGTAATTTCAACCGTTAACCCCCAACGGAATCGCGAAACAAGACGATCCTGCAACTCTGGAATTTCGTTTGGAATTCGATCAGAGGTCATGACAATTTGCTTTTTATTGTCGTGTAGAGCATTGAAAGTATTGAAGAATTCAAGCTGGGTTCCTTCCTTATTAGCAAGAAATTGAATATCATCAATTAATAATAAGTCCAGATTACGGTACTCTTCACGGAATTTCTCCGTAGAGTTACTTTGAATAGAGTGGATAAAATCATTAGTGAATTCTTCGCTAGTAACGTATTTAACTTTTGCTGCCGGATTGAGTTGAAGCATATGGTTACCGATTGCTTCCATTAAGTGGGTTTTCCCTAATCCCACTCCCCCATAAATGAAAAGCGGATTATAAAGACCACCGGGACTTTCGGCAACTGCAAAGGCAGCAGCATGGGCCATTTTGTTTCCTTCACCAACAACAAAAGTTTTGAAGTTGTAGTGTGGATTAAGTGGCGTATCCATTTCAAAATTATTTGATTCCGCTGGTCGATCATTTTGATAAGGATCGAATTCTCCCTCAAGAACAAAGTGCGGTTCAATCTCTTGATTAGTAACCGTTTTGGCGTACTGTTTTAGTTCTGCCTTTAAGTTTTTTTCCCAAAAATCACGATGGACTTTTGTGGGTACTTCAACTTCTAATTGATTTTGAGAGAGAGAGAGTGGTTTTGCCGGAGCAATTAATGTGTCAAAGGTAACTTGGCTTTTGCTTTGACGAAATGAATTTTGGATCGCTTCCCATAGAGAATCGAGCTCAGTCAAAATAGTTCCCCTCCTAATAGTTATTAAATTACAAACGACATTTTATCATTATGAAAAAAAGTTTTCCACAGGTGAGTGGATAATTGAAAAATATTTACACAACACTGTGTGTAAATTAAAAAAAGGAATGTGGAAATTGAGGATAAAATAAAAAAATAGCAGTTTTCCACTATCCTTGTGGATAACTAAATACTATAGCAAAAGGGTTAAGCAGACTTATGAACAGTTTTATACAGGCCTGTGGATAACTTTAATAACAGGATGTGAATTGTTGAAAAATGCTGTGAAATCACGGTTAATAACTTATCCACAGGAAGAAGAAATACACAACGCTGTGGATTATTTTTGTTCTTCTGTGGATAAACAAAAAAATCTAAAAAAATTTCACGTTTAATATTTGAGAAAAGTATGTTATACTTCCAGAGTATGTTTGAAGAGATCGTCTTTTTAGACTATAAAAACCAAACCATTCAGATTGAATAGGAGGTGCATCGTATGAAGCGCACGTTTCAACCAAAGAAGCGTCACCGTGCACGTGTCCATGGCTTCCGTAAGCGTATGAGCACCAGTAACGGCCGTAAGGTATTAGCACGTCGGCGTCAAAAGGGCAGAAAAGTATTATCTGCATAATTACGGCCACTTTTATAGTGGCTTTTTTTATTGCAAGGGCAGGGCAGTCAGCTTGACGAGCTATCGTTTCGTTGAAGCTGCAATGTCCGGCCCTTTTTATATTTAATAAGGCTGGAGATCTACATTATTATGAGAAAATCATATCGGGTAAAAAAGGAAAGTGAGTTTCAACGAGTATTTGAAACTCATAATTCTGTTGCCAACCATAAATTTGTCATCTATCAAATGGCAAAACCAGGTCAAAAGCATTTTCGAGTTGGTATTTCCGTGGGGAAAAGGATTGGAAATGCAGTTCACCGAAACTGGGTTAAACGCCGGATTCGCCAAACACTTCTTGAAGTAAAACCTTATCTACGGCAAGACGTGGATTTCTTAGTAATTGCTCGTCCAGCTGCAGATGGCCTGGAAATGGCGGAAACAAAGAAAAACCTTGTCCATGCTCTTAAAAGGGCGCATCTATTAGAAGAGAAAAGTGAGGATCGTTAATCAATGAAAAAGGTAAAGCGTGTCCTAAGTCTTGCTGCAATTGGAAGTTTGACGCTTTTTCTTGCAGCTTGTTCAAATAAGCCAGTTACAAGTCACAGTACTGGTTTGTGGGATCACTACATAGTTTATAACTTCTCTCGGTTTATCATTTGGCTATCAAATAATTGTGGTGGCTATGGTATGGGGATCATTATTTTCACGATCATTATTCGGGTCCTCCTCTTGCCATTGATGTTCTACCAAACGAAGTCAATGCTGAAAACTCAGGAGTTAGCTCCTAAGTTGAAGGCAATTCAAAAGAAGTACTCATCACGGGATCGTGAATCCATGGTGAAGATGCAGGAAGAAACCAGTAAGCTTTATAAAGAAGCAGGAGTTAATCCTTGGGCTTCAATGTTGCCAATGATTATCCAATTGCCAATCATGTGGGCCCTTTATCAAGCTATCTGGCGGACACCAGAGTTACGGCATGGGACATTTCTGTGGCTCCAATTAGGACACACAGATCCCTATTACATTTTGCCAATTCTGGCGGCTCTATTTACTTTCTTAAGTTCATGGTTATCAATGGCTTCAATGCCTGAGCGAAATGCAATGACTTCCGCAATGACATGGTTTATGCCAATTATGGTATTCTTCATGGCATTAGGATTCTCTTCCGCAATTACTTTGTATTGGGTAGTTTCAAACGCCTTCCAGGTAGTTCAAACACTCTTATTGCAAAACCCATTTAAGATTCGCCGTGAACGAGAAGCTAAGGAAAAGCAGGCAAAGGCAAAGAAGCGCAAACTTGAAAAGGCTAAACGCCGTGCATACAGCAGTCGTCGGAAGTAGTATTTTCTACGATTAGACTCTCTAAGTTCGGAGATTACTAAGTATATTAGAGGCTGAGAAAAAACAAAACGTTTTTTCTCAGTCATTTTCTTTTTGGCGTAAATTAGAACCGATTTGTCGCGGCTTATGGTTCTGTTGTAAAATAAAACGAGTATTTATTTTGGGAGATGAAATTGAATGGGACGTTATACAGGAGAAACTGTTGAGGAAGCAGTTGCCTCTGCTAGTAAGAAACTTGGGGTAGCAGTAGATCAGTTAGAAATAAAAACTATCCAACAACCGCGTCATGGTTTCTTAGGAATTGGTCGTCGAGAAGCGATCGTTGAAGTATCTATTAAAAAGGCCCAAAAGAAAGATAAGAATAAAAAAAGTCACGGTTACCAAGAAGTAAACCAACAAACCAAGGTTCAGCAGCAACCAAAAACTTACCATAAATCAACACCAGACAATGAAGTTGATCCTGCTGAAATGAAGCGCCGCCATGAAGAAAACGTTAAGCGGGTGGAAAAAGTTAGTCAGGAGCTTGCGGATTACTTAAAGAACGTCTTTGCAAACTTGGGAATTGAAGTTAAACCAATTGTGAGCGATGTTCGTTCTCATGAGGTAAGAATTGATTTACAAAGTGAGCAGTCTGGACGAATTATCGGTCATCATGGTCGACGAATTAATGCAATGGAGCAGTTAAGTAACGCCTTTATGAATTATCATGGTGCAGAGAAGACAATGGTAATTTTAGATACAGCTAATTATCGGAAACGGCGTGAAGAATCATTGCACCAGCTGGCAGAACGTTCTGTAATGGAAGTTGTTTCAACTGGTCAGGCAGTCTTTTTGGATCCAATGCCTGCTCGAGAACGAAAACAGCTCCATCAAGAACTGCAGGAAAATGATCATGTTAAGACCTATTCTCATGGACGCGAGCCATACCGGAGCGTTGTAATTGCACCGAAAAATTAGGTTGCTTGCAGTCTTGTCAAAGGGTGAAATTTCTTATTTGACATTTTAATGTGATGAAATTAAAATAATTGCGGTTATACAATTTAAGATACTTGTTAAAGTAGTGAAAGTGCTTTGACCATGTGATTATCAGATTGACTGGTGAATAACGTGGGGGCACTTTTTTTATTAGAAAGGAGTCTGGACGGTGGCAAATACTGATAATGATACAATTGCAGCAATTTCGACCCCGGTTGGTGAAGGAGGGATCTCGATCATTCGGGTTAGTGGCGATGATGCGATCGCAGTTGCACAAAAGATCTATCGTGGCAAAGATCTGAATAAGGTACAGACTAATACCATCAATTATGGTCACATTATTGATCCCGATAATGGTGAAGAAGTTGATGAGGTAATGGTTTCAGTAATGCGAGCTCCTCACACATATACCTGTGAAGATGTAGTTGAAATTAATTGTCATGGTGGGTTGCTTGCGACTAACCGGATCCTTCAGTTGGTACTGAGCTACGGTGCACGAATGGCCGAACCAGGTGAATTTACTAAGCGGGCATTCTTAAATGGGCGGCTTGACTTATCGCAGTCAGAAGCCGTTATGGATTTAATTCGGGCAAAAACAGATAAATCAATGAAAGTTGCTTTAAATCAGCTTGACGGAAACCTTTCTCATTTAATTCGAAAGTTACGGAAAGATATCCTGGATGTTTTAGCTCAGGTAGAAGTTAACATTGATTATCCTGAATATGATGCTGTTGAGGAAATGACAACGAAAATGCTGAAAGAGAAGGCTACGGAAATTCGTCAACGGATTGAAGCGTTGCTGAAAACGGCAAAGCAGGGAAAAGTTCTTCGTGAAGGACTCGCCACCGCGATTATTGGCCGACCAAATGTTGGTAAGTCAAGCTTGCTAAATTCACTATTGCATGAAGATAAAGCAATTGTTACAAACGTTGCCGGGACAACCCGTGATGTAATTGAGGAATACGTTAATGTTGATGGGGTACCGTTGAAATTAATTGATACTGCGGGAATTCGTGACACTAAGGATCAGGTTGAAAAGATCGGGGTTGAACGAAGTCGAAAAGCCTTAGATGCTGCCGATTTGATTCTGTTACTAATTGATAATTCAGAAGAGTTAACTGCTGAGGATCGAGAACTTCTTGAAGCAACTAAAGACAAGCAACGGATTGTAATCTTGAATAAGACCGATTTGCCAAATAAGGTTGACCGAAATGAATTGAAGAAATTAGTTGGCAGCGATAAGTTAATCGAAACTTCAATTGTAAAGAACGAAGGGATGAACCAACTAGGGGAAACGATTAGTAAGATGTTCTTTGAGGAAGGAATTGAAAATAACCAAAATAGTGTAATGGTAACGAACGCCCGCCATATCGGATTATTACACCAGGCCGATGATGCCCTTGGTGATGTATTAAAGGGGATTGCGGCAGGGATGCCCGTTGATTTAGTCCAAATTGATATGACTCGTTGCTGGGATCTGCTTGGTGAGATTACCGGTGATAGTTACCAAGATGAATTACTGGATCAACTCTTTAGCCAGTTCTGTTTAGGAAAGTAGGAGGAAGAAAATGCAGACAAGTGAAGCAATTCAGTATGATAGCGACAACTATGATGTAATTGTTGTTGGGGCTGGTCATGCGGGAAGCGAGGCCGCTCTTGCCGCTGCCCGGATGGGAAATAAGACGCTTTTAGTCACCATTAACCTTGACATGGTCGCATTTATGCCATGTAATCCGTCAGTTGGGGGCCCAGCTAAGGGAATCGTGGTTCGGGAAATTGATGCTCTTGGTGGCGAAATGGGCCATAATATCGACAAGACTTACGTTCAAATGCGAATGCTCAATACGGGTAAAGGCCCTGCTGTGCGTGCATTACGGGCACAAGCTGATAAGCACGCATACCACCGCTCAATGAAGGAAACAATTGAAAAACAACCAAATTTGGACCTGCGCCAAGCAACCGTTGACCAGCTAATTGTTGAGGATGGCGTTTGTAAGGGGGTAATCACTAACACTGGTGCTCGTTCCCACGCTAAGACAGTTGTTCTAACCGTGGGAACTGCAGCCCGGGGGAAGATTATCATCGGTGAGCTCCAATACGAATCGGGACCAAATAATTCTAAGTCAGCAGTAAAACTTTCTGAAAACTTGGAATCATTAGGCTTTGATCTCGAACGATTTAAAACTGGAACACCGCCACGGATTAACGGAAATACGATTCACTATGACGAAACTGAGGAACAGCCTGGTGATAAGGCGGTTCACCACTTCAGTTTTGATACACCAGACGATCACTACTTGTCATTAAGTGAGCAAATTTCCTGCTGGTTAACATACACTAATCCGGGGACGCACAAATTAATTCGGGATAACCTTGATCGGGCACCGATGTTTTCTGGAGTAATTAAAGGCGTTGGTCCACGTTATTGTCCTTCAATTGAGGATAAAATTGTTCGATTTGCGGATAAGAGTCGTCACCAAATCTTCCTTGAACCAGAAGGCCGGGATACTGATGAATGGTATGTTGACGGATTATCAACTTCCATGCCAGAAGAAATTCAACAAAAGATTTTACATTCCGTTAAGGGACTTGAAGACGCCCAATTAATGCGTCCTGGATACGCAATTGAATATGATGTCGTTGCCCCATATCAACTTCACCCAACCCTAGAAACGAAGCTGGTTAAGAACCTTTATACAGCCGGACAGACTAACGGAACTTCAGGTTATGAAGAGGCTGCTGGCCAGGGCCTAATTGCCGGAATCAATGCTGGATTACGGGCCCTTGGCAAGAAGCCATTTGTCCTTAAGCGTTCAGATGCTTATATCGGAGTAATGATTGATGACTTAGTAACTAAGGGAACCAAGGAACCATATCGACTGTTAACTAGTCGGGCTGAATATCGCCTAATTCTTCGTCATGATAATGCCGATTTCCGTTTAATGGGCAAGGGTCACGAAATTGGTTTAGTAAGTGATGAACGTTATGCCAAGATGCAACAAAAAGAAGAGCAAGTTCAAAATGAAATTGCTCGGTTAAAGAATGAAAAGCTTAAGCCAAATAACGATGAAGTTAACCAATTCATTGAAGCACACGGCGATAATCGGTTGAAAGATGCAATTACAGCGGCTGACTTTATTAAACGTCCATATGTTGATTATGAAACGTTAATGAAGTTTATTCCGGCGCCAGCCAAAGAGCTTGATCGTCACGTGATTGAACAAGTAGAAATTCAATTAAAGTATGCCGGTTATATTAAGAAAGAAGAGGAAAAAGTTGCCCGGTTAAAGCGGATGGAAGCAAAGCGGATCCCTGCCAATATTGATTATGAAAAAATCGATGGTTTGGCAACTGAGGGACGGCAAAAACTTGAGAAGATTCGTCCAGAAACGCTTGCTCAGGCTTCACGAATTAGTGGGGTAAATCCAGCCGACCTAGCAATTTTAAGTGTTTATATTCGGAAATAAGATCATTTCCCGGGAAATTAAATTACAGAAGATAAAGTGAGACGGAGTTAAAGTTAAGTTTGACTTACGCCTCATTTTATTCCATTTACAAACATTCTGAGAATCGCTATACTGAAGATTGATTTAAAAAGCAAACGAGGCAAGTAGAGATGAGTGAAAAAGTTAATCAGACCCGCGAGGATTTTCAACCAATCCTTTTAGGGACAGATTTTAATTGTTACGGAATGGCGCGGTCATTCTATCAACAATATGGTATTAAGAGTATCGCCTATGGGGTAATGCATATGGCGCCAACCCGTTATACTAAGTTAGTGGACGTTCATGTTATTGAAGGTTTCAACGAAGATCCAGTTTTCATTGAAACAATGCGCAAGATTGCAGCTAACCTTGATCCAAAGAAGAAGTACCTGCTGCTTTCTTGTGGGGATGGTTATACTGAATTAATAGCTAAACACTTGGATGAGTTAAAGGAACACTTTATTTGTCCGTATGTTGATGCAGAATTGTTTAATAAGCTAGGAACGAAAGAAACCTTCTATGAAGCGGCTGAAAAGTACGGGTTGCCATACCCAAAGACAAAGATCATTACTAAAGAAGAAGTCGAATCTGGTAAGGCAATTGAATTACCATTTGATTTTCCAATTGCCCTAAAGCCTTCTGATAGTGTGGAATGGCTTGACGTTCAGTTTGAAGGACGAAAGAAAGCCTATGTTTTGGATAGTCGTGAACAGTTTGACGAATTGATGCCGAAGATTTACAAGGCAGGTTATACCGGGAAGATGATTGCGCAAGACTTTATTCCTGGTGATGACTCTAACATGCGGACTGTTAATGCCTACGTTGACTCTAACCATAATGTTCGGATGATTAGCCTTGCACACCCGTTGTTAGAAGATCCATCACCAGTTGCGGTGGGTAACTATATGGTGATTTTGCCAGAAAAAGACATGGCAATTTACAAGACAATTCAAAAATTCTTGGAAGAAGTAAAGTACGTTGGTTTTGCTGATTTTGATATGAAGTATGATCGGCGAGATAAGCAATTTAAGATTTTTGAAATCAACCTTCGTCAGGGACGGAGTAGTTATTACTGTACTTTAAATGGCTATAATCTGGCTAAATATGTGGTTGATGATGTAATTGATCATAAGCCGTTCACTGGTACCGATTATGCTGAAGGAAACAAGTTATGGTTAAATGCACCGAAGAAGGTTTTCTATCAGTACGCTAAAGAAAATGAATATAAAGAAAAAGCCAAGAAGTTACTGGAAGCAGGACAGTGGGGAACGACTGCCTTTGACAAGAATGATAGCTTAAAACAACGCTTGTTAATGCATTATTCTTTCTGGCTAATTAATAAAAATTATCAAAAATACTTTGTTCAACGCTAAGTAAAGGAGTATTTAATATGTGCGGAATTGTAGCATTCGTTGATAACGAAGATCCAAAGGTTAAAGATAGCCTAATTCGTAAAATGAAGAACCGGATTATTCACCGGGGACCTGACTCAGAGGGCCAATACGTAGATGAAAACGTTGCCCTTGGATTTCGGCGGTTAAGTTTTATTGACGTTAAGAGTGGTAATCAACCAATCTTTAACGAAGATAATAGTATGGCCATTGAATTTAATGGTGAAATTTATAACTTTAAGGAATTACGGGAAGAATTAATCGACTTAGGTCATACTTTCAAGACCCATGCAGATACCGAAGTAATTTTGCATGGTTATGAGCAATGGGGTGACGATGTCCTGAAACGGCTTCGGGGGATGTTTGCCTTCGTAATTTGGGACTTTAAAAACAAGGATATGTTTGGTGCCCGGGACCATTTTGGAATTAAACCGCTCTATTACGGAAAGATGAACGGGACTTTCTTTGTTGGTTCTGAAATTAAAGCATTTATTGATCACCCGCATTTTGACAAGAAACTAAACAAGAACGCTTTGAAGCCTTACATGACGTTCCAGTATTCAGCAACCCAGGAAACATTCTTCAAGGGAATTTACAAGTTGCCAGAGGGACACTGCTTCCACTATCAAGATGGTCAATTCAGTATGAAGGAATATTGGGATGCTGATTTTGATCCTAAAGATGAAGGCTTTGATAAGGCAGTTGATAACATTGAAGATATCGTAACGGATTCAGTTAAGGCTCACTCATTTGCTGATAAGGGGATCAAAGTTGGTTCATTCCTTTCAGCAGGGGTTGATTCTAGTTACGTTACTGCAATGATGCGACCAGATAATACATTCTCAATTGGTTTTGACAGTACCTACGATGAAACCAAGCAAGCGCGCGAGTTAGCTGCTAAGCTTAACCTAAAGAATACTGATGCTAAGCTGACAAATGAGGAAGCTTTCCATACATTCCCATTAATTCAGTACTACCTGGATGAACCTGATTCAAATCCATCAGTTATTCCGTTGTACTTCTTAACCCGTCTTGCCAAGGAAAATGGCTACAAGGCGATGCTTTCTGGTGAAGGGGCTGATGAATTATTTGCGGGTTACATTGACTATGGATTTAACTCTAATTCGATGCTGATCCGGTGGTTTACTGACAAGCTTCGTGAATTACCACAAGAAAAGCGGTACAAGATTGCAAAGTGGCTTGATGGCAAGCACTTCCACGGGCAGTTACACATGTTCCGGGCATTAGCGCCAGTTCGTGAATCCAAGTTTATTGGTCAAGCTTACATCTTCTCACCAGAAGAAGCTGCCGATGTTCTTCAAGAAAAATATAATTGCGGACCAACGATTGATGACATCATTGATCCAATTCTAAAGAACGTCGAAGACAAGGATATTGATGAAGTTGCCAAGAAACAATACCTTGATATTCACAAGTTCATGCCTGGCGATATTTGCTTGAAGGCGGATAAGATGAGTATGGCTAACTCGCTAGAACTTCGGGTGCCATTATTGGACCGTGAAGTAATGCGGGTTGCTGGTCATACACCAACCAAGTACCTCTTTAACCGCCACGGAACCAAGTGGGCATTCCGGATGGCCGCTAACCGTCACCTTCCAGAAGAATGGGCAACTCGGCCAAAGATGGGCTTCCCCGTTCCAGTTCGGGCATGGTTACGAGAAAAGAAGTACTACGAAGAAGTTCGTGAACTCTTTGAACAGGACTTTGTTAAGGAATTCTTTGATCAAGATAAAATTTTGAAGTTGCTTGATGATAACTTCAACGACAAGATTGATGGTCGACGGAAGATTTGGACTATTTACACCTTCTTGGTATGGTACAAGCAATACTTTATCGACGACTTTATCCCTGAAGAAGTTAAGAAGCTTGACGAGGTGGCTGAATAAATGCTCACACTAAAAGAAATCACTGATTTACTAAAAGAAAATGGTCTTTATAAGGAAATCATTATTGACGGTGACTGGTATTATACTGTGCCAGAAAAAGCGGCTCACGCTGAGATTACCGACCTATCCTATGACTCGCGGAAAGTCAGTGATGGCACCCTGTTTTTCTGTAAGGGGTTAAAATTCAATCCTGAATATTTAACAAGTGCCATTAAGGAAGGGGCAACTGCAGCGATCTCTGAGCTTGTTTATACTGACAAGTTAGATCAAGAAGCGCAATCAACGCCACAAATTATTGTTACTGATGTTCAAAAGGCAATGGCAGTCATTGCTCGTCATTTCTATGGTTGTCCTGATGAAAAGCTCGAATTAATCGGTTTCACGGGGACTAAGGGAAAGACCACTTCGGTTTACTTTACTCGTCATATCCTGGCTCATGAGTTTGGTCCAGTAGTAGGACAATTCTCATCTATTGATGAATGTGTAGATGGTAAAAACTTTATTGAAGCTCACCTGACCACACCAGAATCATTGGATCTTTTTCGGATGATGAAAGAAGCCGTTGATAACGGGATGAAATATTTGGCAATGGAAGTCTCTAGCCAAGCATATAAGAAATCTCGCGTTTATGGCCTTCACTTTAATATTGGTGTTTTCCTGAATATTTCTCCAGATCACATTAGTCCTGTAGAACACCCAACCTTTGATGATTATTTGTGGTGCAAGAGTCAGATTATCGTGAATAGCGATACTGTAATTTTGAATCGGGATATGGATTATTACGAGTTGCTAGCTCAAAAGGCTCACGAATTAGGGAAAAAGTTAATTACATTCGGTAGTGATAAAAGTGATGCGGACTATCGTTACCACGGCAAGGATCATGGTTACTTTGACGTATCAACGCATAATGATAACTTGCCCGAAGTTACTGGCGAATTCCGCGTTATGATTCCGGGACACTTTAACTACAGTAATGCGTTAGCTGCAATTACAGTGAGTGCACAACTTAAAGACGACACTAGTGACTTTGCTCAGGGCTTGAAGGAAACTAAAGTCCCGGGTCGAATGGAATTTTTGAAAAATAATGCTGGAATGGTTGCCTGCGTTGATTACGCTCATAATTACTTGAGCTTGTCCGAAAGCTTTAAGTTTATGAAGCATGAATATCCTAATGGCCGGTTGATCGTTGTGATCGGTGCTGCTGGTGGTAAAGCAGAATCACGCCGGAAAGATATTGGTCGGGCGCTTTCTGAATATGCTGATGTTGCAATTTTAACGAGCGAAGATAACTTCTTTGAAGATCCGCATCACATTGATGAAGCGATCAAGGAACATATTACTAACCCAAACGTTGAGGTAATTATCAATGTTGATCGGGTGGCAGCAATTAAGCAGGCGTTTGAGATGGCAAAGCCTGGCGATGCAATGTTTATGGCTGCTAAGGGCCGAGAACAATTCATGCACGAAAAGGGACGGGATATTCCTTATGTTGGTGATTACCAATTGTCACAAAAGCTAATGAAAGAGTATGATAAATAGTTGAGTATGATAATTACTTTTATGGTAAACTTTTCTTAGCTTGATAATGATTTTGAAATCGAGGGATAATAGGTAATGAAAGCATTTCGTCAAACGATGAGCTGGATAATTCCAATCGTAATTGGGTTGTTAATTGCCCTGCTGATCAAACAATTCTTATTCCAAATTGTGCGGGTTGATGGGCCATCGATGCAACCTAACTTACAAAATAATGAACGGGTTTTTTGCTTGAAAACCGCAAAGATCCATCGTGGGAGTGTCATTGTCTTTGATGCCAACGGAGTAGATCCACAAGTGGCTACGAAGACAGACTATGTTAAGCGGGTAATTGGTGTTCCTGGTGATACTGTTCGTTCCGCAAATGGTAATATTTATGTTAACGGACGAAAGGTTAACCAAAGTTACATTAATAATACTCAACGAACTTCTGGGACCGGAAATTGGACACTAAAGAGTATCTCAGTTCAAAATAACTGGTTACGAGATAGTGGTGCAACGAAGGTACCAAAGGGTCAATATTTTGTTCTTGGTGATCACCGAAGCGTTTCTAATGATGGGCGTTATTGGGGATTTGTACCAAAGAGTAAGATTGATGGTGTTGTTAAAGTACCTTCTTGGACCGGAACTGCCACAACTCGTTATAACGTTAACCAGGAGTGGAAACATTACTGGGCAAATTAAGGCGCAGTACCAACCTAGTTAAATTAGAAAAAGTAAAAATTCATAAACTGTTCTAAAGATTCTGGTTAAAGGCTAGAATTTTTAGAACAGTTTTTTTATCCTAATTGAAGTAAGAAAAGGGGATCGAATTAGCTTGCTTAGTTCATCGCCCTGCCTACTGTCTTTGAAATATTAAAGAGGGCGAGTTAATTCCTAGCTTCGCCTGATAGGAGAATAACAATGCGTTCAAGGAAATTATCAACAATTCTATTAACATCGACATTAACGATGGCCTTAGTAGCTACTCCTGTTTCTCAGGTTATCGTTCATGCGGATGATCAGGTAGCAACAAGTACTAGTTCTGCATCTTCCACCCAAACACATACATTGAATAAGTCATATGTTGTCTATGGAGCAGGAACTGCAGATAAGGATGAGCTGAGTAATATTCTGGGCGTTAACAGTGATTTCACAACGCTTACGGCTACCGCTAGTGATTACCAAAAGTATATTAACGCTAACGATTCGACAACTAACGCAGCAATGGTCAGTTCAGTATCAATTGTGCCGACCGATCCAGGATCTGGGGTAAAAGTGAACGTTAAGAAGTTTAATGGTCAGAGCAACATTACCAAGGTGACGGCCCAGCAGTATGCAATGGTAGCGCAAATGGCCGGGGTAACGGATGTGACAATTACGGTCTCGGCTAATCGTCCGGTATCTGGAGAATCGGCGCTTACGGGAGTATACAAGGCGCTGAGTGAGGATGGAATTAACCTAAATAATCAAAATACCCAATCAGCTAACCAAATGCTAAGCGCCACTAATGATGCAATCAACGCCAACAAGGGCGATAGTAGTTATCCAGGAAAGTTAATGGCTGCTGTCGGTGATACAACTAAACAAATTAATAAGCAAAAGCGACAAGGAGAACAACCAACTCAGGTTCAGATTGAAAACATCCTAAACCAAAACCTAAAGAAGCAAAATATTTATAACGAAACCAAGAACCATACGACCACGATTATTAATGCGTTGGTTCAATTTAATAACGCGCCAATCAGTTCAAGCAAGGATTATAGTTCTCACGTTACTGATACGATCAATAATGTTAAGAACTCCACGGGCGATATGATGAATAAGGCAAAGCAGTTCTTAAATTCAAAGGATGGTAAAGCTGCTCAGCAACAGGCCCAGTCCTGGTGGGATCGCTTTGTGAACTGGATCCAAGGATTTTTCAACTAAAGGATTGACGAACGGGAACGGCTTCTGTATATTAATAACCGGTAGTTAACGGTTAGAAACACAGTGAGTAGGAGAGTAACCTTTTACTAGTCAGTATTAGCGACCCTGAACGAGTGTAAGCAGGGATGACTAGTTTTAGGTGAAGGTAACCTATGAGTGGCCAGGGCGACGAAATGAAGTCTTGATCGGGAGCGCCCGTTACAGCGTCAGCGTATCTATGTACGGAATGAGACATTATTAGTGATAATAATTGTAAATTAAAGGTGGTAACACGCTCTGGCGAGGGCGGGGAAAAACGTTAAGTTTTTTCCCGCCCTCTATATATACTTATTAATCTCCGAACTTAGAGAGTCTAATCGCGGGAATTAACTGAGGGACTCGAGCCTAACGCAGCGAAGCAAGCCTATTCGGCTACGAACGACTCTGATGATTTCATCATCATTCATCGTTCTAGGTTAGTCAACCGTCCCTCCGAGAAAGTTAATTCCCAGCTTCGCTTTTTTCAATCGTTAATGATTAAGAGTGATTCATTTTTGGGGGAATAAAAATTGACAGAGACGAAGATCACGGAGCGACAAACAATTGTAATTGCCTCCCTAATTTTTGGTGTTTTATTTGGTGCAGGGAACCTAATATTTCCGGTTCATTTAGGTCAATTAGCGGGGGCTCACTGGTTAGGTGCGAGTAGTGGCTTCCTAATTTCTGGCGTCCTGTTACCGTTAATGGCGTTATTGGCGATTAGCATTACCCGCTCTAATGGTATCTATGACCTGGCACGACCTAATGGACACTACTATGCATTAACCTTTCTTATTTTGGTTCAGGCTACTCTAGGGCCGCTATTTGCAATGCCCCGGACTGCTACCGTTCCGTACACAATTGGTTTTGCCCCGCATCTTTCTGCAAGTGGTAATGTTGTTGGATTATTGATTTATACGGGGCTCTTTTTCGCAATTGTTTTTGGCTTGACCGTTACTGAAGCTAAAATTACGGATTTGATTGGGAAAATTCTTAACCCGATTTTTTTAGTTCTTTTGTTTATTATCTTCTTCCTTGCTTTCATCAGCCCGATGGGAAGCACTTGGACGACACCAGTTACGGCAGATTATTCGATTCATGCATTCTCAAGCGGCTTCCTCCAAGGGTATAACACCATGGATATTTTAGGATGCCTTGCATTTGGGATTGCAATAATTAGCGCAATTAAGGAATTAGGGATTGCGGATACGAAGAAAATTTCATGGATCACAGCCAAAAGCGGGACAATTGGAATTATGGGGATTGCCGTAATCTATATCTGTCTAATTTGGCTTGGAGCATCTAGTCTTCACCAGTTTAAGGTTGCTGATAATGGGGGAACGACACTTGCGCAAATTGCTCACTATTATATGGGCTTTGTCGGGGATGCGCTATTGGCGACCTTAACCTCCGTAACTTGTCTAACGACGGCAATGGGACTCGCCGCTGCTTTTTCAGAGGACCTTCACCGGTTATTTCCGCGGGTTTCATACAAGGCGTTCTTACTGCTTAATTGCCTTTTTTCGTTTCTAGTAGCTAACTTAGGGCTAGATAAGATTATTGCCTGGTCTGCTCCGGTATTGGTTTTCCTTTATCCCTTGGCAATTACGCTAACGATTTTGGGAATAACATCACCGCTATTTAAGACTGCCCCAATCGTTTACCGAGTTACGACAGGGTTAACTTTTATTCCAGCTGTTTTTGATTTGGTAAATAATTTACCAGCAGGATTGAAAAAGACACCAATTGCTCAAGCAATGATTGCATTTGCTCATCAGTATTTTCCGTTATTTTCACAGGGTTTCTCGTGGATTCCATTTGCTATTATTGGATTTATCATTGGAATTGGAATTTGCTTAGTCCGAAAGCGGCAGGAAAAAATTAAAGAGCTAAAATAAATGAATCTTTAGCTAAATTTAGTTATACTTAGTTCAACTAACAGAAGTAAGGAGTAGATGAAAAATGGAAATCACAATTAATGGTGAACCGCGACAACTAGTTGGTAATCCGCCAGAAGTTGGCGATGAGTTTCCACACTTTAAGGTTTTTGATAAGAATCATGACAAGATCAAGACTCGGCAATTACTTGGGAAGGTAACGTTATTAAGTGTTGTTCCTAACATCAATACTCCAGTATGTAGTATCCAGACAAAGAAGTTCAATTCAACGATGGATCAATTCCCGGATGTTAACTTCTTAACGATCTCAACCAATACCATTGAAGAACAACAAAAGTGGTGTGCTGCTGAGGGTGTGCAAAATATGCAGCTGGTATCTGACAGGGAGGAATCCTTTGGTTACGAATCTAAGTTGCTGATCCCGGATGAAGGGGTCCTGGCTCGTTCAGTTTGGATCCTGGATAAGGATGGCAAAGTAGTATACCGGCAAATTGTCAAAGAGTTGACTGATGAGCCCGATTACGATCAGGCATTAGCAGAGCTGAAGAAGTTATTATAAAAAAGATCCCCAAAAGGCAATCTCCAATTGGTAGTTAACCGATCTGAGATTGCCTTTTTATTCTTTAAACAAATTTTTAGTCATCAGTTTCGACGCTAATTACTTTCTTGTTTTGAGCATTAACCTTAACCTCAGTTGACTTCTGACCGTTTACGACTTCAACGTCCCATACTGGGGTGCCGTTGTCGTTTTCAAGAGTCCAGGATTGCCCTTGTCCTTTTTTAGCGGCCTTTTCAGCGATCTTATTGGCTTGCTTCCGACTAATGGCCTTATCTAAATCAAGATTAGTCTTTTGCTCACCGTTTTCTAACGTCTCTGACTTGGTATTGGTAACCTTACCAGACTTTGCGTCAATATCAGCTGAATATTCTTTTTGATTATCCGCACCAGAAATTTCGTAAACGAACTTGTTTCCTTTGGTTTCTAATTGAATTTCATCAACCTCAACGTTCTTAAATTGCTTGTGGAACTTTTTCACAGCATCCTTTTCGTTAAGTTTAATTTTACTGGTTGAGACGGTAGCGGCAGAGACAGTTGTGTTTGTGACGAGAGCGATACCACCTAAAGAACTGGCGGTTAAGACAGTAACTGCTAGCAAATGAGTGAGTTGCTTCTTAAATGATTGTTTTTTCATAATAACCTCCTAGTTAAATGTTATTTTCGATTAACCTAAGAATACCTCATAAAAATGAAGATTATTATGTGGCAATTCTTGCTTATTTCTTAAGTTAGTTGAAAAGCAAATAAATTTAAAAAGATGCTTGTAATTTAGAGAAAGACTTGATATTATTATTTGTGCTGTGTTATAGTATGACCCGTTAGTCAAGTGGTTAAGACACCAGCCTTTCACGCTGGTATCGTGGGTTCAAATCCCGCACGGGTCACTTTATTGGGCTATAGCCAAGCGGTAAGGCAACGGTTTTTGGTACCGTCATGCGCTGGTTCGAATCCAGCTAGCCCAATACAGTAGACACCTGCTAAGTCGTTATGATTTAGCAGGTGTCTTTTTTGTTTCAAAGATGAATTTAGATAATAATTATATTAAAATTAAGCTAGATGCATCCATTGGTTATTAGGTAATTCTTAAACACGCTAGTATATCGGTTGTTCCTGATAACCCTGGACAACCAGCAAATCCAGGAAGCCCGGTTTTCCCAAACACAGTTGCTTTATATGCAGCGTCAAAGGCCAAATCACAAGTGGTTGCTGAACAGCCGACGATTTACTACGCAATTGTTCAGCACGGTAAAATTTTGGCACAAGATTTAGACGAACAACAAGCTAAGTCAAAGCTATTTGACGTGGTTTCACCAACGATTCCGGGGTACCGGTTGGTTGATGACAAGCAGAAGCTAATCGATCAAATGCTGGTCGATGCTAAGTCCAATAAACACACTACGATCACTGTTTACTACACTAAGAATAGCAGTACACCAGCACAGCCGATAACGCCAACGACATCAGAGCAACCAAGTACGCCAACGGAGAAGCCAACAACTCCTCAGCAACCAACAACACCAGTTGCTCCAGAAACTCCTACTTCCCCGACTACTCCTGGAGAGACCCCAGCTCCTGATCCAGGAACTAATGAAACTCCAGAAGGACCAACGGACGGTGTTAAGGTAATTCCTGGAACTCCCGGTGAACAGGTTGTCCCTGACAAGCAGGTTAATAATCAGTTATTAGTTAATAAAACAAGCTGGCCTGTACAAAGCCAGGACAAGGGAGTGACTAATACTCCAACAACGCAAAGTCAATTGCCACAGACAGGTAATCAGCGTCATACAGGCTTGATCGGGCTTGCTGTCCTTGGAGTATTGTTCAGCTGGCTAGGATTCAAAGGGAAACGAGACAATTTCTAAAGATTATATTGATAACAAAAAATGAGGTTCAATTTTGAACCTCATTTTTTGTTTCATATGAAACATCACAAATTAGAAGTGCCCCTTAACGTCCTTATCAGAGAATGTTCCGGGAGCGGGAATAAAGGAAATATCAGTATCAACGATTCCAAATTTCTTTCGCAGAGTTCGTTCAATCTTTTCAGAAAGCTGATAACTTTCCAAGATGGTCATTTTGGCATCAACCAAAACAGTGGCATCGAGGGAAACGACATTCCCGTTATAGTGAGCCTTTAGTTCAGCGACGTTTTTCACTTTTTTGACCTTCAAAATTGCTTGCTTATATTCCCGCTCGGCTTTTGGATCAAAATAATCGACCAAGTTTAAGCTCGTCTGGAAGAAAATTTTTAATCCAGAGTAGAGGATAAAGAAGCCAACGATAATACTGGTAACCCCATCAAGCCATGCCAAATCAAAGAGGAGGGCCCCAGCGATCGCAACCATGGTTCCAATACTAGTAAAGGCATCGGCAAGACTATCTTGAGCCGAAGCTAGGAGGGCAGCGTTTTGTAGTCGTTGTCCCGCTTTACGGTTCATGTACCAGACGACAAGCATGATCACCGAAGCAATTCCGGCCCCAATAAGGGCAACTGGTTGAGGGACCACTCGGCTAGCAGGATTTAACAGAGCTTTGATTCCGTCAAGAATAACATCAAATGCAATCACAACCATGATAACAGCGGTTACTAGGGAAAAGACAGTTTCATATCGCCAGCGAATAAACTGCATCCGTTGATCGCCACCAAGAATACTTTCATTTTCGTCCGGCATTTCCACACCAGCAATATCATCATCGTCAATGTCTTGTGCAATATGAAGTCCCATCATTAAGAGAAATGTTGAGATAATTCCAGATAAGTTGTTAAATGCATCGGCCCGTAAAGTTTGCGACTTACTGATTTCAGCTAACCAATATTCAATAATTGAAATTGAAACATAGGCAATTAAGTTGTAAATCAGGTGACGCTGTGATGCACGAATCTTTGCTAACTCGTTTGCTTGATTATGTTCCCAAAGATCCATTTCACGATTAATATGCTTTTTTAGCTTACTCAAACTTAGATACTCCCTAAAATATGATTAACTTCTATCATAACGCTAATCCAAGAAGTTAGTTTTTTATTGCCTTAGCTAACCGGCTTAATCCATCCCTAACTTGGGCAAGCGGGTAGGCAATGTTGATCCGGATAAATTCGTTGCCGTTACCATGATAGTAAGTTCCTGGATTAATAATTAAGCCAGTTTCTTGACGGATCTTTTGTGCAAGGGCATTGCTATCATTGGTGACTTCACTAACATCAATCCAGACAAGGTAGGTAGCTGTACCAGGAACAACGTGAAGCTGTGGCAAGTTATCACTAATAAACTGTTCTAAATATTCTCGGTTACCTAGCAAGTACTTCTTAAGCTGGTGAAGCCAATCAGCACCCTGAGTATAAGCAGCAATGGTACCAGGGATTGCAAGAAGGTTCGGTTCAGCAACTTCATACTTATTAATTGCCCGGGTAAAGCGTTCGCGCAGGATCGGATTAGCAACGATTCCTGTTGCGGCGTGAAGGGCAGCAACGTTAAATGTTTTACTTGTTGAAACTAAGGTAACTAGGTTTTGACGATATTCTTCAGGAAGAGAGAAAGTCGGTGTATAATCAGGGCCCTTTAAGACTAAATCACCATGAATTTCATCGCTAATAACAACTACACCGTGTTTTTGTGCTAATTTGATAATCCGCATTAGCTCATCACGAGTCCAAACATAACCGGTTGGGTTGTGCGGGTTACAGAGAATCATCAAGGTTGTTAACGGATTGCTCATCTTTTCTTCGAGGTCATCCCAGTCAACGGAATAAGTATAGGTAGAACGATCATACTTTAATTGACTTGCTAGGGCGTGACGACCGCTATTTAGGATTGAATTATAGAAGGTATTGTAGACCGGTTCCATCAGGAGAACATTATCACCCGTATGGCTTAGATGATTAACGCTAGCAGTAATCGAAGGAATTACCCCCGTAGCAAAACGCATCCAGGAAGGCTGTGCATCTGCATTATGTTCAGTCTTATACCAGTGAGCAACGGCGTCAAAATATTCTTGGCTAGGGTATTCATAGCCAAAAGCACCGGCATTAATTTTATCCTTCATTGCCTGCATGATTTCAGGAGCCGTTTTAAAGTCCATATCAGCAGTTGTCATTGGTAATTCGCCTGGCTTAACATCCCATTTCTCTGAATTAGTATGCTGGCGATCAAGAATTGTGTCAAAATCGTACTTCATAATTATCATTCCTTTATCTATCCTTAAACTAAAATTGCTTCATCCTTGATTGTACATCAATTTATATTGACGCCCTAGGTAATGCTTCTCGACAATTAGTTATTCAAGAACCGAATATAACGTAATTAGGTATAAGTATTTTTACTTTTAATTAGTTAGTGCTATTTTAAAATAAGGATATTAATTGCACTAATTAATATTATAGGATTATTCTTAGTTAGTGGAGATCTTGATAAGAAGAGGATCACAAAGGGGAATAACTAACATGCAAGAAATTAAAGACGACTATTATGATGGTGAACGACCACTCTACGGGATTCACGACACAAAGTTAATTAACACCACATTTGGGAAGGGTGAATCACCCCTAAAGGAGACAGCTAATTTAACATTAGATGGTGTTCTTTTCACTTGGAAGTATCCACTTTGGTATTCTGATCACATTAAAGTAACGGACACAATTTTTGAAGAGATGTCGCGTTCCGGAATTTGGTATACCAATGACATTGAGATTACTAACAGCACTATTCAAGCCCCAAAGGAATTTCGACGGTGTGATGGAATTAACCTTGATAACGTTCATTTCTCTGACGCTGAAGAGACGATGTGGAGCTGTAAGAACATTAAAATGCATGATGTGTATGCCAATGGAGATTATCTAGGGATGAACAGTGAGAACATCTATGTTGATCACCTTGATCTAGTGGGTAACTATGTTTTTGATGGCGCTAAGAACGTTGAGGTTCATAATTCACGGTTAGTTTCAAAGGATGCTTTTTGGAATTGCGAAAATGTTACCATTTATGACTCGAAGATTAGCGGTGAATACCTTGCTTGGAATACCAAGAACATCACTTTTATTAACTGTACGATTGAGAGCGATCAAGGGCTATGTTACGTTGATCATTTGACGATGAAGAACTGCCGGACACTCCGAACAGATCTGGCTTTTGAACTGTGCAGCAATATTGATGTAGAAATTAAGGGATCAATCATGAGCATCAAGAACCCAATCAGTGGTCAAATTAAGGTTGATCACGTTGATGAAATTATTATGGATGATCCGAAGATTGATCAAAGTAAGATTAAAATTACCCAAACCGATCAGGATTAGGCGCCTAATATAATTTGGTCTAGTGATTTTAAATGATTTGAATTATTAAAGGTGGTATCATTAATATAAGTTAATTTTAATCTTATTTTAATGTGTGAAGGGAGTTTTCCGAATGTCACGAAAAGTTGCCGTTATTGGGATGGGGCACGTTGGTTCAACGGTTGCCCACTACATTGTTGCTAACGGATTTGCTGATGACTTGGTATTAATTGATTCCAACGAGGATAAGGTAAATGCCGATGCCCTTGATCTAAAGGACGCAATGCCTAACCTGCCTTATCATACCAATATTGTGGTTAATGATTATTCGGCGTTAAAGGATGCTGAAGTAGTCGTTTCAGCAGTGGGGAATATCAAGCTTCAGGATCAGCCACAGGCCGACCGGTTTGTCGAATTGCCATTTACGCGGGACGCAGTTAAGGATGTTGCTCCAAAGATTAAGGCAAGTGGCTTTTCTGGAAAGCTCGTTGTAATCTCAAACCCAGTTGATGTGATTACATCCTTATACCAAAAACTGACGGGACTGCCAAAGAATCAAGTTATCGGAACAGGAACGTTACTTGACTCTGCCCGGATGAAGCGGGTCGTTGCGGATAAATTTAATGTCGATCCGCGTTCTGTTAGTGGGTATAATCTTGGTGAACACGGGAACTCACAATTTACCGCTTGGTCAACCGTTCGGGTCCTTGATCAGCCAATTACTAAACTTGCGGCAGAACGGAACATTGATTTACCGGAATTGGATAAGGAATCTAAGCTTGGTGGCTGGTATGTATTCAAGGGAAAGAAGTACACTAGCTATGGAGTTGCTACGGCCGCAGTACGGTTAGTTAATGTTATTTTAAGTGATGCACGGACTGAACTTCCTGTATCGAATTTCCGTGAAGAATACGGTGTTTACCTTTCTTACCCTGCAATTGTCGGTCGGCAAGGGATCGTTGAACAAAGTCAATTAGACTTGACCGAAGAAGAATTGCAAAAGTTACAGAACTCTGCTAATTTCATTAAGCAAAAATACAATGAAAGCTTATAAGAGATCAGCCTCTTGTAAAGTGGGTACCTTTAATTAGCAGCTAAAATTAAGAATCCTCCCTAATCTTTGTTTGAAAGAAGAATAGGGAGGATTTATTAATTTTTAAGAGTTGGGGAGAAATTTTTTAACTAACCAATTAGTAGCGATTGAAACAGTAATTATTACCGGAGTTAATTCAATGGGGACTAGGAGAATCAAAAGGATACTAGTTAGCAGGGGTTTCCCCAGGATAACGGTGAGACTGGCAGCTAAGACAATGACAGCATTAACGCGAACATCGCCGGGAAGTACTAGTGCACATGCACAACCGATGGCTAAACTTGAAAAAATTGCCGGGAAAATAGTTCCACCACGCCAGCCCATCGCAAAACCAAGGTTAGTAACAACTGCTTTAACAAAAGCAATCGACAGTAAGAAAGGAACAGATAAAGTTAATGCTTCATGACTAAAAGGAACAATTCTAAATTCACCCGAAAAAAGGATATCATTACTTAGTAAAGAGCAAGTTGCTAGAATTAAGCCAAAGATACCTCCTTGCCAAACTTTGCTTAGTTTAACGTTAATGATCAATGCTGACCAATTTTCAAGCCGGATAAATAACCAACCAAAGGCAATCCCGACAATCATTATCGGAATAGCAGTAAGCAGGTTTTCCCATTGCCAGTTAATTGTGTGGTGGTGAATGCCGAAGACCCCCTCTTCAGGAAATAGTTTGAAGACAATGGCAGCTCCCAGAATGCCAATAATGACAAGAAAAGATACTATTAGATTTTTTTGCTTTTTACTTCGAAATAATTGACTAAAAAGTGGCGCTGATTCTAGTTGATGGCGATTAAGCCGATCTTGCCAGATATTATTTTCTTGACCATTGTGGTGGCAAAAGATCGACCACCTTAACCGGTCACCAAGTCAATTAATCATACTGCTAGTTAGTACAGTGGTGGAGGCCTCTGGACCGACACTTCCACCAGCGCCAAGAACAAGTAATCCTAAAGTGAATGACTTCCACCAATTGTGATAGTCTAACTTGTCCCGCATTCGGACCTTGGTAAGAACTTCCTCAATTGTTAACGGATAATTGCCTAATTTATGACTAAGAAAGCCGATTAGGAAGCCAAATGGTAAACAAATAATAAATGGGTACCAGGTTTTAAATTCGGTTGGAGAACTAAAAAATTCATTCCAAATAATGTTAATGACCCAGTTTACCAAGTTTAAATATCCCGCTGTTAGGATCCCGATTATTAAACTCCAGATAATGGCATATATTCCAATATTGATTTTCCAATATTCTAGTTTGAATTTCATAGTAGCTCCTTAATTAGTAATGAAAAATCTATTAGTTTAACTTCTACTATATCTTAATAGCTGATTTTAAGGAAGTTAGAGTCAACTGGTTGTGGAGTAATTGCTGGAATTCGTATAATAATAGTAATTAGATCTAGGAAAGAAGTGGGAAAAATGGTAAATCGGGTAATGATTCTTGGTAGTATTAACGTTGATTCAATCTATCAAGTAACGCGGTTCCCTCAACCAGGAGAAACAGTTGCGGTCAAGCAGAAAAGCTATGCACCGGGTGGTAAGGGCGCCAATCAAGCTGTTGCAGCAGCTCGCTCTGGAGCGAAAGTTTCGTTTATTGGTGCGGTTGGTGCCGATAATGATGGACAGGAAATGGTCAAAACATTAGCAGAAAATAACGTGGACACGAGTAAGATTGCTGTTGATCCGGATAATGGAACTGGCAGTGCGGTAATCACGGTCGATGAAAATGGCCAGAACGATATTATGGTTTATGGGGGTGCTAATCAGGCAATGACTACGGTCCAGCTTAGTGATTTGGAGCAGGAATTAGTCGGTACCGACTTTATTGTTGCCCAACTGGAAACACCACAAGAAGTCACGCTAGCTGCTTTCAAGCTTGCCAGGCAGCAAAATGTAATAACAATTCTTAATCCAGCTCCCGCAACAGACTTGCTTCCGGAATTGCTGGAGTATACCGACATTATTATTCCGAATGAAACTGAAAGTTCCTTATTAACGGGAATTTCGGTTAATGATGAACCATCAATGCTTCAGAATGCAAAGTTCTTTAAGTCACAGGGGGTAAAAAACACAATTATTACCTTAGGCGAGCAAGGCGTTTTTTACGTAACGGTAGATGGTCACCATGGATTAGTTCCGGCATTTAAAGTAAATCCAGTTGATACCACAGCAGCGGGTGATACGTTTATCGGTGCACTTAGCTCACAGTTAAGTCCTAACCTGGGAAACTTTGAGTCGGCAATAACGTACGCCCAGCGAGCTTCCAGTTTAGCTGTACAGGGGATGGGCGCAATGCCATCGATTCCGCTTGCTGAGGAAGTTGAGAAAGCATTAGGATCGCAAAAATAAAGTCTGAGGGAAGTTGAAGTCCCACAGACTTTGTTTTTTAATGATTCGATTGATAATTACTTATTAAAAAGTTTTTCATATTTTGGGGCTCATGTCCCGTAATATGTTGGAAATCATTAGTAATATCATTCATCAATCCCATTGCCGCTGCTTTATACATGGAAGCTAGTTCATCACCATCGCCCTCAGAACGGTAAAGATCAGCAAACTTGCTAATTGATACTGGGTTGTAACCGATTTTGTTACCAGTTGCGGTAGTCATAATCTGACTTAGTTCAACCATATTGTAATTTTGTTTCATCGTTAAAAGGTAATTTTGTCCATGATTATAGAGATACGGTTTTACAGCAACATTTGCAATTGCTTCAGCACTATCTTGACGACTGATAAAGCTCATTGCTTGATCACCAATTGGGTAAATAATATTTTGGCGTTTAATGAGTTCGGGAAGATAGGGAATTAGTGGATCAGCATAGAGAGAATTCTTGATAACTGCATACTGGAGTCCGGTACTAGCTAAGCGGGCTGGAAGGTAGGCATAGTAACCAGCCATCTGAAATGGATTATTCGCTTGGTCGGCGATGAAACTAACATCTATAATCGTTGATATGCCAGCTTCTTTTACCGCCGTAAGGGTGTTTTCAAATTCATTAATTCGTGTTTGAACCTTGTAAGTAAGACTAGGGATGTAGATTAAAACATCAATATTCTGAAATGCGTGGTTCATTGTTGCGGTGTTCCGATAGTCGATTGTTGCAAGTTCGTACCCTGTTCTTTTGAAATCAGTTGCTTTTGCGGGAGTGTGGACACCTAAGCGGATATTGTTGATAGGGACCTGCTTACTAAGTTCTTGGACAACAAGACGACCGAGATGGCCAGTAGCACCGGTAATTAAATACTTCATTATAATCATCCTTTCTGAAGCAATTGTAACTTTTAAAGTTACGAAAATCAAACAAAATAAGAGTGATAGAAGTCATTTATAACTTTTATCACTCTCTAATATTTAAATTCTTTTCGGCTCTCCATAAGCATATCCCTGACGCAAGTTGATATTAAGCTGATCGGCTAGAGCGACTTGATCAGCATTTTCGACTTTACCTACGATTGGGGTAGTTCCTTCTTTGCTGGCGAATCGCTGCCATTGAGCAAGCGTAATGTCAATCCAGTGGGAAGGCGATTTCTTAAACGAGTGGATATCGAATTTAAGAAAATCAGTATATGGAAGGTAGGATTTAATAATCCGGTAGGTCTTTTTAGAAGAATCAACGTTTTCGATCGTTATTTTAATATGAGGATGATCGATTTGCTTTAATATCTTTAACACTCTATAGCGTTGAACAAAATTAGCTTGGCAAAGATCGGTAGCGTCAATTTCAATTAATAATTGGTGGTGATTGATTACCCCAAGAAGCCATTTAAAAAAGTAAGCTGCACGGAAATCAGATATTTGACTAACAGTCATGTTCAGAGAAAGAAACTTAATATTAGCAATAATTTTGGGATCACTTTTTTGGATAGTGTGAACAATTTTACTTAATGGAAAGTTATTCACATTGGATGGTAGTTGCCAGCGCTGTGTTTGTGGATCAAATTCACGGAGAAGCAATTCATAACCCTGAATCTTTTGCTGGTGATTATAAATTGGTTGGCCAAAGTATTTGTATTTGTTTGAAAATCCTTGATCCTGATCGATTCCCTTTTTATTCCTGTAACGAATCCGTGCTTCAACGCAAAGTAAACAGCAACTGAGGGTAAAAATGATAAAGACCCACCAGAAAAATATTTTTAAATCATTCATCAGAACTAACCTTTCGTTTTGGACTAACCCATTTACCGCTTCCGTGTCCCAATACCGTCTTAACTGCTTTAACAAAGGTGGTAACGATTGTTAAGGGATTGACGAGCCATGTAAAGAGGAGGTAAAGGGGCGAGAAAGCAAAGTAGCGTAATTTGGTTCCGTTAAAGTCAAGAATTAACGCGGCTAAAACTTGGAAAAGGCCGGCAATTAACTGGAAACTAACGAAAATCATGCTCATTACAAATCCGTGCCAGACTCGTTCGTAATTACCTGTAAGGAAAAATGACGTCATTAAACTAACAAAAATTAAGCTTGTAATCCAAAAGAAAAAAGACCAGACGATTGAAAGGGTCGTATCAACTAACATTGGGATAACAAAGCGAAAGCGCCAAGGATGAGCGATGATCTTAGGAAAATTGGTTAACCAGACTTCGGTTCCACCTTGGGCCCACCGAGTTCGTTGGCGGTAAAGATCACAGAACGATTCTGGAACGTTCATGTGGAAGACAATGTCAGGTGCAAACTTGGGAACAACATTCATGAAAGTATGATCCCAGGCAATACTGATGTCTTCTGTTGCCCGGTCTTGGCGAAAACCGCCGACGTTAATTAAAAAGTTTCGTCGATACATTGTATTCGCCCCGCTATAGGCATACATTGTGTTGTTTACGGCAGTTTGGCTACGTTTGATAATTCCAACAATGCTAGAAAATTCAACGGTTTGTGACTTTCCCCAGAGCGTTGATCGGTTATAAACATCCATATTAGCTGTAATTGCAGCATAATTAACCCCATTTGGACTAGAAAAATATTGCATGTACTTAATTAATGCATCTGGTTCTGGGATTGTATCGGCATCGTTGCTAAGAATATATTCTCCTTTAGCAAAAAAGATGCCAATATTAAAGGCATGGGCTTTGCCTTGATTTTCTTCGATCCGAATTACCCGGAGCCGGGGAAATGACTTTTGCATTTGGTGCAATATCTCTGGGGTGCGATCAGTGCTTCCATCATCCATTACTAAGACTTCGTAGTTATGGTAATGAAGCTTGGTTAAGAGATATTCAAGGGTGCTTTGGATGACAACCTCTTCGTTGTGGGCCGGAATCATGATCGTAATGAATGGTTCGTTTTCTAATTTCGTATCAGGAAGAAGTTCCTCATGATGACGGAAAAGCATGTATGATACCGCACCGAAAAACCAGAACATTGCGCCCAAAATTGGGTAGAGACAAAGAATCAGGGTGATAACAAAGACCCAAGGTGTAGCAGTATTCAAAGCAGCGTCAAAAATATTAGAAACCATTAACTGTCAGCCTCCATATTCTTATTGGCGATAACTTTTTTAAGTTGGTTCTTGGTAAGGTTTTGCTCAGGCTTTACCGTGTAGTTTTGTAAATTTTGCCGTTGCTTTTCAGCACCAAAACGGGCGGTCATGAACTTCTCTGCTGTTTGCCGTTCCCATTGATTTTTAGTGATGTCAAATAGCGGCCACTTATTAACTAACCCGCGAGATCGTTGAAACTGGATATATCCCATTGCTAGACAAAAAACAGCGATCATTCCTAAAGCAAAGGTTAAAAAGATTACCAAGAAGTTTAGTTCCTGAAATCCTTCAGCGTAATGCCAAAAGAAATGACCGTGTCGTCCATGAGTCAGATAAGCTAAATAGGTAGCGCTTGTAATGATAATTGGTATGAATAGGATTAACCAACAAGCTAGTGCAACCAGTACTTGGCGAATTTTAATTCCCCAGTGACCATGTTCAAAGAAATGGTCCCGATAATTATTACGTGTGCTAGTATTCATAAAATTAAATTGGTAATGAAATCCCCATGATAATCATTACCGTTCCCCCTAGTTAAATGAATAGAAAATTTCCGCAAAAGATTATATCACAAAATTACTATAAAATGGCTAATAAGATAAACACTGATAGACAGTTGATTATTTTAGGTGGATTAAGGTGGAATATGAATTTATTCTCTAGATTTTCCTAGATTAAATTAGCCAGGAGCAGTAAAATTTGAAAGTTATCAAAATTACAACGAAAAGGTGAAGTTAATTTGGCAATCCAACTATTTAGTGCAGTTATCTATTTGCCAATAATTGTTATCTGTATGATTATTAGTCAAATTTACTTTGAACGGTATTGGGAATCGTTTCAGGGAAATAAACTAGCAAATTGCGGATTAGTTGCGGCGATTATGATTACATATTTTATTCAGGAGTTCTGTCTATTACAGCTATCTTTGTTTAATATTAATGAAGTTGCCTTTATGCAGGTTGTTTCAGTCACAATGGTCTTTCGTAATAGTAAAAACAAGCTTTGGTGGGGACTCTTAGCGATTACGCCTATATTTGCAAATGCGATTGAAGTGCTTTTGGGGATTGAATCGCTAAATACTTGGTGGATTTGGCTTGGCGAATCAGCAATCTTTCTGCTAATTTGTGGGATGTTAGTGCAATGGAAAGGAATCTCAATTCGGATTCGCTATCCCTTGGCAATTTTAAGTTTAAGCTTGGTTGAAATTATCTCATTAGGAATAAATAATAATTTTACCGTTGTTAATGTTGCTGCAGCGACGCTTGGTCTCTTGATAATATTAATTTTTGAGAGTCGGCGGTATGAAAGTGAAATTAAAAATGAAGAAAAGATTAAGCTTCTGCAAAGAGAAAGTGAGCGGGATGATCTCACCGGATTACTTAATTATCGGGCTCTTAGTCAAGAAATTAGTGCATTAACCAAGAATCGGGATATTCATAGTATTGTGATTGGCGGACTTGATATTGATCATTTTAAGCGAATTAATGATACTTACGGTCACTTTGTAGGGAATGAAGTTCTTAATTACTTTTCAACGGTATTTCGCAAAGAAATTCATGAGGCTTTTCCTGATCACGGGTATGTTTATCGGTTTGGTGGTGAAGAATTTACAATCGTTGTTTCAAATCATTCAATTGAGGAAGTCTATGCGCTTCTTCAATCGATTGAACGACAATTTAGTGAGCAACCAATTGTCACTAAAGAAGGAGTCAAAATCACAATTAGCTTTTCTTGTAGTTTAACTAATCATTTGAATGGTGAATTGCTCGATTTGACCTTGAAGCGTGCTGATAAAATGTTGTATAGTGTAAAGAATAATGGGCGTGGTTGGATCGTGACCGATCACCATAGTATGCCAGAAGAGAACGTCGCAATAAATTGATAAGACAATAAAAAGTAAAGTGAATGAGTGATAAAAATTATAACTAGTAGTGAGAAATTACATAATATCTTTCAGCCGATTTTTCAGGTTGACCACGAGATGAACGCCAAAGTGGATACGTATGAAATGTTAATGCGGAACTCTTCAGGAGTATTTCCGGGAATGGAATTCTTGCAAGGGTTGACCACCCAAGAAGGGAACGATCAATGGATCACCATTAGTAAGAAATCACTTGCCACTGCTTTAACTAACCATCCACAACGCAAAATTTATATTAACCTTGAGCCCTGCCAAATGGAATTTGATTGTATTTGGCGGTTCCTGGAAGAAGTTCATGAACAATATGGCTCTCAAGTAGCAATCGAGATTACGGAAAGGCGAGAGACAATCCACAGTCTTGACTACCTTGATGAAGAGATTCTCCGGTTAAAAAAGATGGGGTTTGAATTAGCAATTGATGACGTTTGTGCTGGAAGTAATAGCTATGCGTTTATTGTTCGTCAATTATCAGCTATTCAGCGAATTAAACTTTCACTATTAGTATTTAAAAATGAAGATCATGAGACAACAAATGATTTTATAAATGCCTGGTTAACCTTCGCCACCCATCACCACCTCGATTTTGTAATTGAAGGAATTGCTGATCGCCAGCTTGCGGAGTCTTTTGCTGGTAACCCAACTGTTCTTCAGCAAGGCTTTTACTGGGGTAAAGGCTCGGCAGAAATTTAAATATAATACGAAGAAAGCATCAGAGATCGACTAGCAAGTCGGTTTCTGATGCTTTTTAATACTTTTTAGAACCGTTTAATATTATAAGTTAATTTGCTAATGATAATAATTGTTAGCTCGACTAAGCCGATCACAGTTGAGCAAACAATAAAGAGAATGTGATATGAAAATAATTCGATTATTATTCCACCAATTAAGGGCCCGCCTGCTTTGCCTAAGGAGGTTGCTGCATTAAAGAATCCTTGATACTTTCCCTTTAGTTTTTGGGGTGAGAGATCAGCGATAATTGCTGGAATACTTGGAAACGCGGTTGCTTCTCCTAATGTAAGAATTATCATTCCTAACACAAATAATAGGTAAGTGTGGGCAAAGATTAGCACAACAAATGATAGACAACAGGCGGAAACACCAAAATAGACAAACCAAAAGTCGTTTTTAATTTGTTTAGTTAACCAGTTAATAATTAATTGAAAGACAACGATCAAAAAGCCGTTGATCGTCCAGAGAAAACTATAAAGTGACATCGTAATCCCATTGTCGGTCATGTAAACTGATAGGTTGCTTGACCATTGAGCATATGTTAACCAGATAAGAGCAATTGAACCGAATAAGGTGAAAATAATAATTCGGTTAGCCATTGGTAGTTGATAGCTTGTAGTTCCGCTTTTCACTTTCTTTGACTGTAAATGGGTTGGCTTAATACGGAAGTGTCTAATAACCACAATAGTATAGGCTAGGTACATTACAATTGTAATTACGAAAAGCGGGGCAACTTGATTACCGGCCATTTGATAAAATGGTCCGGCAATCATGGTTCCTAAAACCACTCCTAAGTTATTAGTGAAATATAACATGTTAAAAACAAACCGACTACTTTGTTTCTTTAATTGGGTACCAAACGAGTTTAAGAGGGTAATTATCCACCCGATAAAAAAGCCGAAAAGAGTTAAGAGAATGGGATAAGCGGGCCAGCCATTAAACATCACTAATATAGTCATAATGATGATTGAACTAATGAGTCCGCTAATCATTAGTTTCTGTGGATCATACCGATCAAATAATGCTCCAGCGGTTGAACTGCCAATTACATTTGCACATGAATAAAGCATTAAGACAATTCCCGAAATTGTTAATGATTGGTGCAGTTGATTATGCATATAAATAGTAGTTAAAGGCCAAATAAAACTGTTTCCAAAGCTACCGAATAGTTCTCCCAGTAATAGCCAATGTAATTTGAGTTCTTTATCCATAACAACATTCCTCCTTTTTTAATAAAAAAAGGGTTGAGAAAAATCTCAACCCTTTGGTCCTCTAGCCAAATAAATGGAGAGGCTTGGTTAGTGTTATTTAATTGTTCCAAACTAGATGTATTTTACAACTGTTGAGCCCAAACGTGTTTGCTAAAGATAACGTTTTAGACTACACAGTAGAAAGCGTGCTCCGCCTAAGCTCCACCCTCTACTCTATGGGTTCAACCGGTTAAGCATCCGTGGGAACGGAATGTTTTCCCGAATATGATCTTGGAGGGTAATCCATGCCAGGAACCGTTCAAGCCCCATTCCAAATCCAGAGTGAGGTACTGAACCGTACTTCCGTAAATCGTCATACCAGCCATAGTCTTCTTTACTTAAGCCGTTTTCTTCAAGCTTGTTGGTAATGTATTCATAGTCATATGAACGTTCTGAACCACCAATGATTTCACCATATCCTTCTGGTGCAAGCAAGTCTGCACAGATAACTTGACGATCGTCTTCAGGATCAGATGGCATGTAGAAGGCCTTAATTTCTTTTGGATAGTTCTTAATAAAGACTGGCTTCTTGAATTGGTCAGCGAGGTAGGTTTCCTCTGGTGAACCAAAGTCATCACCATACTTAGAATCAAAGCCACCTTCTTGAAGCATTTTAATAGCTTCTTTGTATGTGATCCGTGGGTAAGGAAGTTCGGTGAATGGCTTGAGGCTTTCAACACTTCGGCCAACCATTTCTAGTTCAGTTGCACAGTGGTCAATTAAGTCTTGAATTAAGTAAGCAATGTATTGCTCTTGGATTTCTTCACTCTCATCTTCGTGCATCCAGGCCATTTCGGGTTCAATCATCCAAAATTCCATTAGGTGACGACGAGTTTTGGATTTTTCAGCCCGGAATGTTGGTCCCATTGAATAAACACGACCAAGTGCCATTGCACCAGCTTCTTCATATAACTGCCCAGATTGGGAAAGGTAGGCAGAACGGTCAAAGTAATCAGTTTCGAATAATTCGGTTGTCCCTTCTGGAGCACTACCGGTTAATTCTGGAGCATCAAATTGAGTAAAGCCGTGCTTGTCAAAGAATTCCATTGTGGCAAGTTTAACCCGACTCCGGATCCGCATCAATGCCCATGGCTTACGAGAACGGAGCCATAAGTGACGGTGATCAAGTAAGAATTCAATCCCGTGTTCCTTGTTACCGATTGGGTAATCTTCGCTTTCACTAACGATTTCAAAGTCCTTGATGTGGATTTCGTAACCGAACTTAGAGCGCTTGTCTTCAGCGATTTCACCAGTTACCCAAAAACTGGTTTCTTGGTGAAGATCGTGCTTGGCAGAATCAAACTTAGCTTCATCAACATCATTTTTCCGGATAATACCTTGGAAAAAACCAGTTCCGTCACGTAATTGTAAGAAAGCGATCTTCCCACTAGACCGCTTATCAGTTAACCAAACGCCAATCTTAACGGTTTCCCCAACGTGTTCTGGGGCTTGACTAATTGTAATTGTTTCCACTTTAATACTCTCCCTTAATCAATTAATTTTTATAGAATTTGAATATGAGCAGCTTCACACTTCTTGAGCATGTCTTCTGGCCAAATGCTGGCTTGAACTTCACCAACATGTGCCTTGCCAAGTAAGAGCATGCAGAGCCGAGATTGACCAATTCCTCCACCAATTGTATATGGTAATTCGCCGTTGAGCAACATCTTATGGAATGGTAATTTTTCCCGGTCGGTAGCACCAGCTTGTTCGAGTTGGTACTTCATTGATTCTGGACTAACCCGGATCCCCATGCTGGAAATTTCAAGCTTCTTTTGCAGTGGCTTATACCAGAAAATAATGTCACCGTTAAGGCTCCAGTCATCGTAGTCGGGTGCTCGACCATCATGAGGCTTACCAGAACGCTTCAACTTGTCCCCGATCTTCATTACAAAGACAGCGCCCATTTCTTTGGCAATCTTATCTTCTCGTTCCATTGGAGTAAGATCTGGCCACCGGTCTTCAAGCTCTTGGGTGGTAACAAAGTGAATGTCATCTGGCAATTGGTAAACAGCATCAGGATAAAGGTACCATAATTCCTTTTCGATCCGCTTAATAACCTTGAAAATTTGCCGAACGGTAGACTTTAATGTTTGTTCAGTCCGTTCTTCCTTAGTAATAATCTTTTCCCAGTCCCATTGGTCCACGTAGATCGAGTGGAAGTTATCCAAATCTTCATCTTTCCGGATGGCGTTCATGTTGGTATAAAGTCCTTCGTGAAGACCAAAGCCATACTTCTTGAGTGCCATTCGCTTCCACTTAGCAAGGGAGTGAACGATTTCGATGGTTTCACCAGGAAGATCCTTCATTTCGAATGAAACAGGCTTCTCAATGCCGTTAAGGTTATCGTTCAACCCGGTACTCTTATCAACAAACATTGGTGCTGACATCCGTTGCAAGTGTAATTCTTGACCAAACTCATCCTGGAAGTTTTCTCGGATGTAACGAATGGCAGCTTCGGTATCACGAATTGACAATTTTGGATCGTAGTCTTTTGGAATAATTAAACTCATAATTAGCAACTCCTTAATATGCTTAGAATCGGAGATAAATAAAAAAGCCCTTCATCCCCAACATCTAAGGGACGAAAGGCTTTTGTTCCGCGGTACCACCCAAATTGTCTAAAATATTTTTAGACCATCTTATCAAGTACATAAATACTTTTCCGGTGAGATAACGTGCCGGTGACGACTAAGCCTACTTTAAACGAGGTTATTTGGGTTAGTAGCATGGAAAAAGGGTTTTTCAATAATCCAGGTGCTATCGGTCTCCCACTATCACCGACTCACTGTTAGACTGAAAATTATTTACTCGTCTTTTTCATCGCTTTTGAAATTCTTTAATTGTATTTTAACCGAATTTTTAGAAATTGCAACTACTTTTAAAATTTTTTTCTTAGTAGTTAAAATTTTGTGCGGTTCTTTAACTGTCTCAAAACTTCGTCAGCAATTTCGTGGTTAGTCCACATCCAGATTGCATGACCAAGACTTTCGGAAAGATGTTCCTCAAAAGGCTGCTCCTTGGCACTAGGAACTGTTTTCATTGCAGGCATGATTACTAAGTGGAAAGCGATCCAAACGGCGATCCCAAACGGAATCCCTTCACCGAGAGTCAAAAATTTAACTTTCTTTTCTAGTAGGGCAGCATAAGCAGTCGCAAATGAAATCGAGAAGCCAAAGTGAACTAGGTATGATACCCAAGGAAGTTGCTGACCAGAGTACGTATAGGTAGCTTGAGTAAGTTTAGCGGGAACCCCGAGTTGTTGCAGGAGGGTTTGCGGTGGATTAACCTTGTCCCGTTCTGGAGTTCTTGGTGGAAGGATATTTTCCCACCCGAGTTTAACAAGGCCAGAGATTATCCCCGCAGCTGTTCCGGCAATCAAAGTATTCTTTAAATTCAATTTTGACATTCTAAATCACTCCTTTGATGGCTTAATAGTATTCTTATCTGCCATTCGTTTAAGATAATGCCAAATTTGTGGTCGGTAGCGACGAAGGCAGTATAGTAGTAATAGGTAAACCAAAATACATAAACCAATCCAAACTGGATCTTGTGAAATAAAAGCAGCAAAAACCAATGCATTAAGTGGTCGTGCCATTAGGTTAAAACTTGTTACAAGAACAATCCCAGCAGGAATGGCAGCTCCATAATGTGAAATAGCTCCGGTATAGATCTGAGCTAGCCAACTAGAGCAGTATAATCCAATGCTGAACCAGACAATTCCGTTAGCAATCACTTTAAGGATATTTCCGTTAGTGATAGCAACAATTGACTCCACCATGAAGGGCAGGGCGATTAGATCGACCACTGGTAAAGTGCGGTTGCCAGGTAAAATAAAGGCAATTACAACCATAATTGGGATTAAAATAATTCCTGAAATAATTGTTGCTGACTCGCCATAACCAACACCGTCATCGACAGCGAGGAACCAGCGCTTCCGGTCGTTAATTGGATCGGTAATTGCCTGCTTATCAGCAGCAGCTCTTCGTTGCTGATCAATACTTTTAGCAAGTGGTTTAAATGCCTTAGCAAAGACATCTGTAACTAACGGGAAAATAGTCATTACGGCCGCTAATTGAACGGCAAATTGGAAAATCTGTCCCCAGGCATGATAGCTAGTGAGCCGGTTAAGGTTACCGAGAATTCCGATTAACAGACCAAGGATTGCCCCAAGAGTGGTTGGCTGGCCAAAGACACCAAACTTCCGTTGAAATGTCTTGGGAGTTAAGTGAACTTTATTGAAACCAAGCATATTCCATAACGGATCTAGTAAGATTGCCGGGACTGTTTGGACGATATTTTGGGCAGCACAGACCGTTGTATTTTTAATTTGGTAATAAGATGACCAACGATCGGCTTGAATTTCAGCTAGTTCAAGAGTGTAAAGAAGCATGAAAAATGATAGCCCCATTGATAACCAAAAATTATGGGTAACATAATAGGCAAGGGTTCCCCAAATCATAAAGCCAAAATTATTCCACAAGTTAGACGGCATAAAAACTTTTGTGATGCCGAGTGCGAAAAGAAGAAATTCAGCAATCAGACCGAATACAAAAAAAGCCAAGCCAACTGAAGAATTAAAACTCGCCAAAGAACCTGCTTGCCAGCCAATATCAACCACTGGAAGCTTGATACCAACATTATTAACCATTTGATGAATAATTTTAGTGACAACCGGAGTAAACTCACTAATAATCCAAGAAAATCCGGTTAAGCCAACCCCGGCGTATAGTGCAGACATTAATGCGGTCTTTAATTTAACCTTAAGAAAAAGGGCAATGATAAAGATCATAATTGGTACAACAACCGTAGCGCCGAAAGCATTAAAAAAATGACTTACAGATGAAAGCAAGACGCCATCCTCTTTCTATTTAGCGTAAAGATAATAGCAGAAACAACTACTAGATAAGCTTAATAATTAACAAAATCTATTTACTAGTCATCATCCTTTTTTATTGTACAACGAAAGAGGAAAAGAGTTTGCTTAGACGCTTATTAATTAGTTCTGGTCGTAACTTAGAATATCTCCAGGCTGACAGTGCAAAATTTGACAGAGTTTATTTAAGGTTGCAAAACGGATTCCCTTTGCCTTGCCCGTTTTTAAGATTGAGAGATTAGCTGGTGTGATCCCAATCTCCTTAGCCAATTCTTTAGAAGAGATTCCTTGCTTTTCCATAACAACTCCAAGATTAACTTTAATCATCTACTTTCACCCTCTAAATAATACTGTTATTTTCATTTTGCAAAGCCAATCCACGCTTAAAGATAAAGTAAACGAGGTAGCAAATAATTAGTGAAACAAAGTAAGCGTAATAATTACCGCACGGGAAGAAGTCGAGCTGTGTTGTTACATTAATAAAATGGTTAACGACCGTGTTAATTCCGTCAAGGATGGTAAGGATAAGAAACGAGAACATTAATTTACGTAAAGCTACCATGTTTGCAGGAGCAAAGTATTTCTGAAAATTAATATTGTTGAGGATGTGATGCAAAGCAAGACAACCGTACAAGAAAACAGCCATAAAAAGTAAAATATCGAAGTAGAGGAGAAGTTCAATTGCCCAGTTATTACCAATCTGTTTGAAAGAGATAGCGTTAGTGAAAATATAAATTGGACCGACAATTAGAAACCCAATTCCTAAAAGACCGTTTGAAATAATTCCCAAATCAACCAATACTTGAATAGCTCCAAGAAGAAACCGATTAACCTTTTTCATTTTTGACACCGCTTTCATTTTGTTGTGGTTTTATTATAAAACGATAATAAATTACTGTAAAGCAATAATTTAATATTGAATAACAATAAATTGATCATAAAAAAGCCTGAAAAAGCAAATTCCTTTCCAGGCTCCGTATTTAGATATTAATTAGGTAAACTTACTAAAGCAGCGATTCCCATTCCGCCACCAACACAGAGAGAAGCGACACCGGTTTGCTTCTGCAAATCTTGCATTTCATGGACAAGAGTGACAACAATTCGGGCTCCAGAACAACCAACAGGGTGACCAAGGGCGATTGCGCCACCGCGGGGATTAACCTTATGATCATCTAGCTTTAATAATTGTTCACAAGCGATTGACTGACCAGCAAACGCCTCATTTAGTTCGAAAAGATCAATGGCATTTTTATCAAGACCAGTTTGGGCAAATAACTTACTGATAGCATAATACGGTCCAAGGCCCATTACCGCGGGATCAAGACCGACAGTAGTAGAAGTTTGCCATTCCGCAAGCGGAGTAAGGTGGTATTTTTGAACCGCTGACTCGCTAGCGAGGACAACCGCAGCTGCCCCATCATTTAATCCAGAAGCATTTCCGGCCGTAACGGAACCATTCCTTTTAAAAGCGGGCTTTAACCCCTGAAGTGCGGCTAAAGAAGTATTAGCCCGTGGTGCTTCATCAGTATCGATTGCCGTATCTTGATGGTGAACAGTGACGTTGACCGGAGTGATTTCATCATCAAATGCGTGGTCCTCTTGAGCTTGAACAGCTTTTTGGTGACTCCGGAGAGCAAATTCATCTTGTTGATAGCGGGCAATGTGGTAACGTTCATTAACGTTTTCGGCCGTAATCCCCATCGCGTAGCCACCCCAAGCATCTTGGAGGGCATCATTTTGCATGGTATCAACTAATTCACCATTCCCGAATTTATAACCATGACGGGCATTTAAAAGAACATATGGCGCTCGGGACATGCTTTCCATTCCGCCAGCAACAATCACTTGAGCTTGTTTAGATTGGATTAGTGAAACCCCAAGGATAATGCTAGATAATCCAGAACCACAAACATCATTGATTGTAATTGCCGGAGTTGATTGATCTAGCCCGGCAGCGATGGCAGCTTGACGAGCGGGATTTTGACCAGTACCGGCCTGAAGAACATTTCCCATTAATACCTGATCAACTTGCTTATCAGAAATGCCAGCCTTGTGCACTGCATCTTTAATTACAGTTGCTCCTAATTCAACTGCAGACTTTGATGAAAGAGCACCACCGAATTTACCAATTGGTGTCCGTTGAGCTGCAACAATAAAAACTTTTTCCATCAATTATTTCTCCCCACAAAATAAAATTACTGTATTAGTTTAGCGAGAAAAAATTCCCCTCGCAAGCTTTTAGCACCGACTTTGTGAATCATTAATCTTATTTTAAAAGTTGAGAATTAATTCGTCGATCACGGTAATAGAATTGACGGTCATGTTCAGAGATTTGACGAGAGACCTTTGCTGGAACTCCCATTGCAACAACATTTGCTGGAATATCGCGAGTAACAACTGCTCCAGCACCGATAACAGAATTATCACCAATAGTAACTCCAGGAAGGACGATTACTCCGGCACCGAGCCAACAATTGCTACCAATTTTGATGGGAAGGTTATATTGATAACCGTGCTTTCGTAATTCGGGCAAAATTGGATGAGCAACGGACGACATAGTGACGTTTGGACCGATCATCGTATTGTCGCCAATGGTTACATAGGTATCATCAGCAATTGTTAGATTAAAGTTTGCGTAGACGTGATTACCAAGTTTAATGTGGTGGCCACCCCAATTTGCGTGGAAGGGTGGTTCAATATAACGATCTTTACCAACCGCCGCAAACATCTTTTTGAGCAGTGCCTGCCGTTTTTTTCCTTCAGTAGGTAAAGTTTGATTGTATTCATACATTGGTAACATTGCTTGGGTTTGCTCAGCAAGGATTGCGGGATCTTCTGGTGAATAGATATCCCCAGAATGCATTGATTTACGGTTAGTCATGGTAGTCTACTCCAATTCATATAGTTATCATCAAGAATGTAAACGAATACATTATAACAAAAAACAACAATTACTAGTTAAACTAATAATTGTTGAATGAATATCCATTAAACTCAGCTTTAATAATTAATCAGCTAAGCCAGCATCATTGTAGGCAACAGGATCACCAATGTTACTCAAGGCGTCCTCAATAGGAGTCTTGCCTGAACGCATCATGATAATATGGCCGATCGTATTCTTATATTTGAGTGTATCAGCAAGAACCTTTGCAACATCTGGGATTGGGTTAGTGGTATCATCACCTTCGCCTAGTGTAACCATTCCCGTTCCTGGCTCGTCAGTGAGGGATGCAGGTTGGATAATTGTGTAAGCTAAGTTAGTGTTGTGGATCAGGTAGTTATCTGCAAAGAACTTAGCGATATTATAGTCGGTAATCTCAGCTAGAGCCTTGTATTTAGACCACATTTGCGGTTGGAGTGCGTACATTGAGCTTAGCATAATATAACGTTCAATGCCGTCTCGTTCAGCGGCCATCATTGTTTTGACGGCACCAAATGCGTCTGTCTGAAGAAGATCTTTTCCTCTGGAGCCGGCAACAAAGTAAACTGCATCGCACCCATCCATAATCTTAGCAATTGCGTCAACATCTGCGTGAAGATCAAGCTTGACTGCAGAAACTCCTTCAAGTTTAACGATCTTTTCTGGGTTACGAGAACCAGCAACGACCTCATTATCATCTTTAACAAGGTCTTTAATTAGTTCAGTAGCGACCCGACCTGAACCACCAGCAATAAATACTTTACTCATGGTAATTCCTCCTTTGGTATTACTATTCTAATTTTAACGGTTTGATTTAATTCAAGAAAGCGATAACACTTCTAGGTCAATTAATAGACGGTTAACGAAAAAGTGAGTTATGATTAAAGGGTAATAGTCACCGAAAAATTAGTAAAAGAAGGGATTATCGTGACAGAAGAAAAGCATTTGACCACCGAAATGGTTAAGAAGTATCAAAAAGTTTTTCATGCGCGAAAAGATGCGGAAGTAATTGCTCGTGCGGTTCAAAAGAACGGAATTAAAAATGCCAGTGAGGACCCGATTGCTAGTCAACGCCTTCATAGAGCATTTTCTTACGAGATTAAAACAGGGAAGCCAAGTAACCAGCGCCATAGTGGTCGGTGCTGGTCATTTGCGACCCTGAATACGATGCGGCACAAGTTTGCTAAGAAGTATAACTTCAAGGATTTTGAACTTTCACAAAACTACCTCTTCTTCTGGGACCGGATTGAACGGGCAAACATGTATTTCCAAAAGATTATTGAAACCGCGAAGAAGCCTCTTCATGATCGGACTGTTGATTTCTACTTGAGCTTTGCCTTAAATGATGGTGGTCAATGGGCTAATGCAGCCTCAATCATTGAAAAGTACGGTGTTGTTCCAGAATACGTAATGCCGGATACACATAACACTCGTGATACTAGTGACGTTGCTGAAGTAATGAATTACTTAATGCGGAAAGATGCATTAGAATTACGGCACATGGTTAATGATGGTGCTGACGAAAAGGAGTTAGCAGAAGCACAACAACGAATGATGGCTGATGTTTATAAGGTTGCTGCTTACTCCTTTGGTGAACCACCGACAAAGTTTGATCTTGAATTTCGTGACGATGATAAGAAATTCCACCAAGTTCTTGGTCTTACGCCATTGAAGTTTTACCGTGAGTACTTTGATACTAATCTGAATGATTATGTTGTAATCACTAACGCACCTGATCACGAATATAACAAGGTTTATGCAATGCCAACTCAAGATAGTGTTGCTGGGGGAATTCCAATTAAGTTTGTTAATGTTCCATTTAAGGATCTTCAAGAAACAGCAATGAACCAATTAAAAGCAGGTGAAACCGTTTGGGTTGGTAACGATGTCCTTCAACAAATGGACCGAAAGCGCGGCTTAATGGATGCTAAGTTGTTCCAACGTGCCCAATTGTTAGATGTTGATTTCGTAATGGATAAGAAGGATCGCCTCGAATCGAAGCAAGCAATGGTATCTCACGCCATGACATTAACTGGTTTTAACCTTCAAAATGGCGAACCAAACCGGTGGAAGATTGAAAACAGTTGGGGTAAGGATAATGGCGATAACGGCTACTTTGTAATGACCCAAGATTGGTTTGAAGAGTACACCTACGAAGCCGTAATCAACAAGAAATACCTTAGCGACGACCTCAAGAAACTCGCCGACAGCGAACCCGTCACCCTGAAAGCATGGGATTCGTTGCAATAAAGAGAGTGCGAGCCCGTTAAGACCTTCCGGTGGCTAACGATTTCTCCACCGAACGACGACTTGCCGTCGGAGGTGGAGGTCGTTAGCTTGAGGAAGGTTAGGGCGAGCAGATCTTCTACGTTAAGTCAAGCGTATTATTGATTTTAAGGGATTTAATTCTATTACTCTCAACTTAATT
>NZ_CAKOBX010000006.1:0-125428 GCF_932750685.1 Limosilactobacillus urinaemulieris
ACTATGCGGAAAAGGTAACAATCAATGATATTGCGACTGCGGTTAATGTTAGTCCCAAAGAATGTATTCGGTCATTTTCGTAATCTTCTTTCACAAGCCTTGTTGACACTGATCGCTGAAATTAAGCTTCAAGAACAACATCAGCAATTGACGGTTAGCCCACGTGAACGCAGCAAAAATATTTTAGCGTATTTACACAAACACTATGCGGAAAAGGTAACAATCAATGATATTGCGACTGCGGTTAATGTTAGTCCCAAAGAATGTATTCGGTCATTTAAGAAAAACATTCATCAAACGCCAATTGAATATTTATTAAATTACCGGGTTGAGCAGGCAAAGAAATTATTGCGTCAGTCGGAACCTTCGATTACAGATGTTGCTTTGCAGGCGGGATTCAGTACGAGTGCCTATTTTAGTAAAGTATTTAAGGAACGAGTAGGACAGACGCCACGAGAATATCGGCAACAGCAGGATAAGACTATCAATAGTTAGTTTGCTTGACTAGTGATTAAGTAGTAATTAAGGATATAAAGCTAAGGTTTTAATGAAGAGATTAGTGCTGAAGGTTAAAATAATATTATTGACATATCGAAAAATGACGATATAATGAAATCATGAAATTAAATGAAAAACTATTTAAAGCGTTAGCAAATAAAACGCGTCTTGAGATCCTACAGTGGTTGAAAGATCCTGAGAATGAGATTTGTGTACCAACCTGTCTGCCAATCAGAGAAGAAATCAAGAACTATGGTGGTGTTTGTGTTGGTGACCTAGTTAATCAGTCTGGGTTAGCTCAATCGACAATTTCATCTTACCTGACTATGCTGGAGGAGGCGGAACTTGTTATTTCTGAGCGTCATGGTAAGTGGACATACTATCGTCGAAATGAGCAAGCAATCCAGAAACTTAGCGATTTGATAAAGGAAGAATTATAGTGGTTCTTCTTTTATTTTTAGAATAATATATCGTTAAATAGCGATATGTGAATCAGAAGAGGAATATTGGAGGAAGAAAAAATGTTAATCAATCAATTAATTGCAATTGGTGTACTATCACTAATTATTTTTACCCTTGCTGGTGGGAGTACTCCAAAGAGAAAATAATTTAAGATAGTTTCTTTGCATAGTCAATTATTCAATTTAAGTCTTTTATTTTTTCTTGGCAACTAATTACAATGAAAATAGAAAAGGAGCGATTCAAATGAAGAAGATTGTCGTTTTAACCGGTAGTCCCCACCATCCTGGAACATCAGAAAGATTAGCAGATGCATTTGTTAAAGGAGCAACCGAAGCGGGTAATGAGGTATACCGTTTCGATGCTGGTCGCCGGATTAATGAGTTTTCGATGATTCAATTGGAAGATAATCATCCAGGGCAAGAAATCGAAGTAGAACCGGACGACATCATTAAGCAAGAAGTGATGCCCAAGTTATTAGATGCCGATATTGTGGTCCTTGTGAGTTCACTTTATTATTACGGTGTTAATGCTGCTCTTAAAGCAGTAATCGATCGCTTTTATAATTACAATCACGAATTGTATGGCGATAAGAAGGCAATTACGCTGGTTTCTGGTTATGGTCAAGAAGATGCTTTTGCTTCACTAAAGCTATACTTTAAGCAATTACTTAATTACATGCGTTGGGAGCAGGTTGGAAGTGTCCTGGCTGCGGATTCTTGGAATGAAAAGAAGTTAGCAAAGCACGTTCAAGAAGCATACGAATTAGGTGAAGCAATCAAATAATTGTGAATCAGCTGAAGAGGGGTGCCTTAAATGAAGTACAGTCATATTCCGGGAACAGATATTAAGATTTCAAAGTTAGCAATTGGTGGGATGAGTTTTGGGATTCCAGCGGTTAAAACTTATCGGTGGATTTTAGATGAAGACCAGACCGATAAGATGGTACAACATGCCCTCGATTTAGGGATCAACTTTTTTGATACAGCAAATGTCTATGGTGCAGGGACTAGTGAAGAATTTATTGGAAAATCACTAAAGAAGCACCAAATCCCGCGGGAGCAAGTAGCAATTGCCAGCAAGGTGTATTTTAATGATGGACGATTGTCAAAGAAGCAATCAATCGTGAAATTGATGGAACTTTGAAGCGTTTAGGCACTGACTACCTTGACCTATATATCATTCACCGATTTGATTATGATCACCCAATTGAAGAAACAATGGCAGCACTTAATAAGCTTATTGAAGAAGGAAAAGTTCGTGCGATTGGGGCGTCCGCAATGTATGGCTACCAGTTCCAGAACATGCAGCACATTGCGGAGAAAAACGGCTGGCACCAATTTGTGGCAATGGAGAACCACTATAACTTACTTTACCGCGAAGATAAACGTGAGCTAATTCCGATTTGTAAACAAGATGGGGTAATGTTAATGCCATATAGTCCACTGGCTGGTGGTCACCTTGCCCGACCAACTTGAGATAGTTCATCAAAACGGAGTCAAGTGGACACTTCTGCCCGTTCTAAATACGATCATGCTAAGCAACAGGATTTACCGATTATCAGACGGGTGGCAGAATTAGCGGAAAAGTATAACGCCAAGATGTCACAAATCGCCCTTGCCTGGCAATGGGCAAAGGGTGTTACCGCACCTATTATTGGTGCAACTAAGGAGCAGAACCTTGACGATGCTGCCCAGGCAGTTAACATCGAATTAACGCCAGAAGAAGTAGCATATTTGGAAGAGCCATACACGGCTCATGAAATCGTCGGTGCTCTTGATCAAAATCCAGCTGGTCTGTTGCCAAAGGATGTAAAGTAAAGTCTCGCATATAATTATGCTATAATTATATGTGAGGTGAATGTAATGAAATATAAAACTGTTAAGGCACGAAGGCAGGGGACTTCACTAACTTTAACTGTTCCCGCTCAGTTTAAGGTATGTGAAAATGCATTATTTGAACCACAACTATTAGACGATGGGACAATTCAGTATAGTCCTGTTGCAAGTTCGGCTGATATAGAACATGATCGAAAAATGATTGAACGATCATTTGAGTCTGATAAGCTACTTACTGAAGAAGATATGAAGCAGCGCTTTGGAAAATATGGTTGGGGAAAAGATGAAGATTAAATATACCAGTCACTTTGCAGCTTCATTAGATCAAATTATTTCATACTGGCAAACCCAGCTAAAATTATCACCAGAAAAGATCGATCAATTTACGTTTCATATTGATAAAAAGATTAGATTGTTGAAAAATTTTCCAAAACTTGGTCAAGATGTTACTAATTTGTATGGCTTTACTGAACAGACATATCGCCTTTTAATTGGCAGCAGTTATGGAATCTTTTATCGAATTAATTCAAAGAAAAATATAATTATCGTTGGTGCTATTTTTGGCACATCAGAAATGAAAGTCAAATTTTAATTATTTTCTATATCGAGCAAATAAGGTTCGTAGCAGTTAATGCTACGAACCCTATTTTGTTAGCTTGTTAATAATTTGCTGTTGAACTATCTCAAGATCATTATCAACTGCAAGGATATTAAAGAGCTTTGTCTGGAAAATATAAGCTATCACAGGACCAACAATCGACCTCAGTAGCTGGACCGGAGTATTTATATTGTTATTCTAGTCTAATGATGCCAATAAATGTTGGGTAAATAACTTAGCCACTTTAGACTGGGTGACATTCTTTTTCCAAATAATGTTTGTTGATTCAGAAATAGATGGTGAAAGCGGCCGGAAGGTGAGTTCGCTGTTGTTTGAAGTGTTGAGGAGGTTATCGAAAGTAAGAATGTAGGCACTCCCTTGTTTAACCATTAACTCCGCATTAAAAACTAACGTGTAAGTACCGATAATGTTAATTTCTTTTCCTACGTTACCCCACCAATCCTGGAAGCGGTGTTCATCAAGAGCTTGCTCGGATACCAGAAGCGGAAGACCAATAAGATCAGCGGGTCCAATAACATTTTTTTGAGCAAGGGGATCGTCTTTTTGCATGGCTAATCCCCACCGATCAGTTTCCGGTAATTGAAGATGATGGTAGCTGTCAAGACTACGGTGAGCCATTAAGACCGCAAAATCAATGGTACCGTGTTTTAATGCAGTTTCCATTTCATCAGCATTTCCGCTAACTAGCCGAATTTTAACATCAGGATAGTCCTGAATAATCCCGCTTAGTACTTCCATGATTCGCTGCATTCCAATACTTTCGCCAGCACCAATTGAGAGCGTCCCAGTAACAACTTGTTCCTTTTGGATATTAGTGGCTGTTTGATCCGCAAGTTGAATAATTTCTTTTGCACGAGCTTGGAGATACTCGCCTTCGTCTGTTAAAGTAATTTGCCGATGCCCACGGATAAATAATTTGACACCAAGTTCACTTTCTAAATCTGCTAGTTGCTTTGATAATGTCGGTTGAGATACTAGTAGTTCTCGAGCAGCTTTGGTGATATTTCGTTGTTGGGCAACAGCGAGAAAGTAACGTAAAACCCGAAGTTCCATATGATCCTCTCCCATAACTAAAAGCTATTTTTAATCATATTATATAAGCATTTCACATCATAGCAAAGGGAAAATATAATAAAGACAGTTAATTAAAAGAGGTGAGTGATAATTACAAAGCAGTTAAAAGTGGATCAACGATTATTAGAGCAGAATCAACGGCTGTTACGTCATCTGAATACCTCTTGCTTGAATGACCGCCAAATCAAGTAGTTATTAAATGAGATTTTTGGTTATCAGATAGAAGATAGTAATCAGTTTTTATTACCGTTTTACAGTGACTATGGTCGAAATATTAAGCTTGGCAAAAATATTTCAGTCAGTTGCAATGTCACGATAGCAGATAAGGCCGGAATTAGGATTGGTGATAACGTTGAGATTGGCTCTTCGACCTCATTATTAACCGTTGATGGTAATCAAAGCGGACCGATTGTCATCGATTCAGGTGTGAAAATTGGTGGAAACGTAATTATTTTGCCGAATGTTCATATTGGAACTGATGCAGTAATTAGTGCTGGGTCAATTATTACTCACGATATTCCAGCAAGAGAAAATATTTCATACGTATACGAGGAGAGATAACAATGCAAGAATTACATTTAACTCAAGAATGGGATAAGGTATTTCCTAAAAGCGATAAAGTTGATCACAAAAAAGTAACTTTTACTAACCACTTTGGTATTACTTTAGCAGCAGACCAATACACACCGAAGAACTACGAAGGCAAGTTACCGGCATTGGCAGTGGCTGGACCTTTCGGGGCAGTGAAGGAACAGTCTAGTGGCTTGTATGCTCAAACGATGGCGGAACGGGGCTACTTGACAATTGCCTTTGATCCATCCTTTACTGGCGAAAGTGGTGGCGATGTCCGCGATGTTTTTTCATTGGATATTAATACTGAAGATTACCAAGCTGCAGTGGACTATTTAAGTAACCTAGATAATGTTGAGCCAGAGGAAATCGGCATTATCGGTATCTGTGGTTGGGGCGGAATTTCTCTCAATGCTGCCGCAATTGATCCGCGGATTAAGGCCACCGCTGCTGTAACAATGTACGATATGCCACGGATTGGTGTGAATGGCTATTTTGATCAAGGAACCGCTGATGACCGTTATGAAAGTAAAAAACAAATTGCTGAGCAGCGAACTAAAGAATATGGTCAAAAGAATTTAGCTAAAGCTGGTGGCTGCTACGATTACCCCGCTCCTGATGATCAACCAGACTTTGTCAAGCAGTACAGTGCTTATTACAAGACCAAGCGTGGTTACCACAAGCGTTCAGTTAACTCCAATGAAGGTTGGGTATTGCAGAGTCAGCCAGCTTGGATGAACGCTAAGATTTTGGTTCACCCCGAAGACCTTAAGAATGCAGTTTTGATTGTTCATGGTGAGAAGGCCCACTCACGTTATATGGGTGAAGATACCTTTAAGAAATTAAAGGGTGATAATAAGGAATTAGTAATTGTCCCTGGTGCAACGCATACTGACTTATACGATGGTGGCGACCATGATTATATTCCGTTTGACAAGATTGATAGTTTCTTTAAGAAGAACCTGTAGTAATAATTAGCAAAAACCGAAGCATCCTAGAATTGCGAATATTTCTAGGGTACTTCGGTTAATTTAAAATGATCAAAATTATTAATACGTTGAAGTAAGTAACTTACTAATCGTTTCTTCCATTTTGGTTGGCTGGATTACTTGCTCAGCTCGGATTGACTGATTGAATAAGGCTTGAACATTATTACTGAAAGGCTGCTGGATAATATTTTGCAAATCTTGAACGGCTGCTAAGCCTGAACTTGATACTGATTTTCCGGTAATAGCCTTGTAAACTGTTTCAGGGAACTTATACGGACTAGCCGTTGATACAATAACCGTTGGTGTCTTGTCATTATGGCTGGCTTGGTATTGCTTAGTAACAAATGAAGCAACAGCCGTATGGGGATCAATCAGGTAACCATCTGCTTCATAAATCCGCTGGATCTCTTGGATGACCTGATCCTGAGTAGCAAATCCGGCAGCAAACTGATGATCTAACTGTTCTTTAATGGCAGAATTGATTTGGTAATGACCCTCTTGTGCTAATTGGTTCATATACCTACTAATTAGTTCAGCATTATTACCAGCTAAATCAAATAATAGTCGCTCTAAATTGCTGGATACTAAGATATCCATTGCGGGAGAATTAGTTAAGTAAAACTGACGCTGACGGTTGTATTCTCCGGTTTTGAAAAAGTCAGTCAGAACATTATTTTCATCAGAAGCACAAATCAATTTATTAACTGGCAATCCTAACTTCTTAGCGTAATAGCCAGCTAGGATATCACCAAAATTACCAGTAGGGACGGCAAAGTTCAGGGCATCGCCAACCTTAATTTTACCCTTATCTACCAGTTGACCATAGGCACTAAAGTAGTAAGCAATCTGTGGAATTAAGCGCCCGATATTCATTGAATTAGCTGAGGAGAATTGATAGCCGTTTTGTTGGAGTTGATGATTAAATGTGGTATCGTTAAAAATTCGTTTGACTTCAGTCTGGGCATCGTCAAAGTTACCTTCGATTGCAATAGCAGTAAGGTTATTCCCCCGTTGGCCCAACATTTGTTTCAATTGAACGGGACTAACTCCTCCATGGGGATAAAAGACAATTACTTGTGTACCGGACTGATTACTAAATCCCCGCATAGCAGCTGTTCCCGTATCGCCGGAAGTAGCAGTTAAAATAATAATTTTATTACTGATTTGTTCAATAGTAACTGCTGAGGTCATTAGATAGGGAAGAATTTGCAGTGCAACATCTTTAAAAGCTAAAGTCGGTCCATGAAAAAGTTCTAGGTAGTAATTATTTGAATGACTATTAGAAATAGGGGTAATTTGTTGACTATCCCATTGGTCGCCATAAGCCTGCTCGATACTTTTTTGTAGCTGATCAGGGGTAAAATCGTCGAAAAACAGGGTTAGGATCAGGTGTACAATTTGCTGATAAGTCATCTTAGGTAAGTTTTCGATCGGTAAAGATAAAGAAGGAAATTTGGTGGGGACTAGCAAACCACCGTCATCTGCTAGCCCCTTAATAATGGCTTGGGGTGCGTTTAAGTTTTTATCTAGTGGACCGCGTGTACTACGGTATTGCATATCATTACCTCCAATTATGACTAAAATCGTAACTCTTTGTTTGATATTGTACCTGTCTTAACGGTATGTTACAATCGGAAAATGAAAAAATAATGAGAAAATGAGGTGGCATTATGGAAACCGTTCAGATAGGAATGCTAGGTCTTGGAACAGTTGGATCTGGCGTACTACAAATGATTCAGAATAATGAAGATAAGGTGGCTAATGTCACCGGACGACAACTTAATGTTAAAAAAGTATTAGTAAAACATCCCGAGCGTCATCAGAAAGTCCAGGGAGGAATCGAGTTAACGACTGATATTCAGGAAATTATCAATGATCAAGAAATTCAAATTGTGGTAGAGCTGATTGGTGGAATCCACCCTGCAAAAGAATATATTGAAATGGCATTACGCTCCCGAAAAAACGTTGTGACGGCAAATAAGGACTTGATTGCAACATATGGACCAGAATTAAGCCGACTAGCCCATGATAATGATTGCGATCTAATGTATGAAGCAAGTGTCGCTGGGGGAATTCCAATTTTACGGACAATTAATAATAGTTTCTCTGCTGACAAAATAACGGAGGTCAAGGGAATTGTTAACGGAACCACTAACTACATTTTGACACAGATGAGTCAGCAAGGGTGGTCGTACGAAAAAGCATTACGCGAAGCACAAAAATTAGGTTTTGCTGAGGCAGATCCAACGAATGACGTTACTGGAAAAGATGCTGCATTTAAAATGGTAATCCTTAGTCAGTTTGCATTCGGTATTCAATTAACGATTAATGATTTTAACGTAACTGGAATTGACCGATTGAGTGCCTTCGATGTTCAACAAGCGGGGAAATTTGGTTATGTAATTAAACTAGTAGGGATTTCGCGGGTAATTAATGATGGCGTCTTTGTCGAAGTAGCTCCGGTTTTGGTCCCAGTAGATCATCCGTTAGCTACCATCAATAATGAATACAATGCAGTAATGGTCACTGGTCAAGCAGTAGGAGACACCCTGTTTTATGGGCGTGGTGCAGGTGGATTGCCAACCGCAAATAGTGTTTTAAGTGATATCACTTCAGTTACTAAGAATCTTGTGTTAAAAACTAACGGTAACTTCTTTAATAATTATCAGCAGCGTTATATCCCAGCTACTACTGATCAAGTTGCATATCCATACTTTTTATCCATTACGATGCCGGATATAACTGGTCAAATGCTTAAGTTAACGCAAATTATGACAGAGATTAATGCCAGTTTTAGCCAAATTACCCAAACAGAAGCAAATGGAATAGCTCGGATAGTAATTATTACTCATGCAATGAGCGGGTCGCAGTTACATGAATTTAAGGCACAGATTGCTAGTGAGCCAACCATTAATCTTGATGCTGCTTATAAGGTTTTAAAATAATGGGGGATGAGTAAATGAAAATTAAGGTTCCTGCTTCCAGTGCCAATCTTGGCCCGGGTTTTGATTCAATTGGACTTGCGGTTTCACTATATTTAAATGTAACGGTTAAGGGATCCGCTAAAAAATGGCAAGTTGATCACCAGTTAGGAGATTTACCGCATGATGAGGATAATATGATCGTTCAAACCGCTCTCCAAGTTGCGCCTCAACTCTCGCCCCAACATCTTGAAGTCAGCAGTGATATTCCGGTTACTCATGGGTTAGGAAGCAGTTCTAGCGCAATTGTTGCTGGGATTGAATTAGCAAACCAACTAGCAAATCTCAAATTAACCAAGGCAGCCAAGGTAGAAATTGCCAGTCAAATAGAGGGCCATCCTGATAATGTTGCTCCAGCGATCCTTGGTGGCTTAGTGGTGGGGACTAACGTTGCTCAACATTTCGATGCAGTGGAAGCTCCTCTACCACCATATGATTTTGTGGCTTATATTCCGACATATTGCTTAGCAACCAAGAAGGCTCGTGCAGTTCTACCACGTCAGTTAGACTATCATGCTGCTACCCATGCCAGTGCGGTTGCTAACACATTAGTAGCAGCATTATTTAAACAGAATTACTCATTAGTAAAAGAGCTTATGGAGGCTGATGACTTTCATGAACAATATCGGGCACAACTGGTACCAGAATTAATGACTATTCGACAATTAGGTCATATTTATGATGCAGCAACCTATTTAAGCGGCGCCGGTCCCACGATTATGACAATGATTACCCCAGAAAAAACGGCAGCATTTATTGAGGCACTTCGTAAAAATGGATTATCTGATCGCATTGAAGTTTTACATCCAGATCGGAATGGTGTGGTCGTCGATGATCAGTAAATTGTGGATTTTAAAGCCGTAAAGTGAATGATAAGTGATAAAAAAAGAGCGGACAGTAATTTACCTCAAGGGTATACACCATGAGCTAATTGTTACTGTCTGCTCTCTTTTATTATTTTTCATAAACTGATCGTTTTAACACACCAACATAGGGAAGGTTACGATAGAGTCCATTATAATCAAGACCATAGCCAACGATAAATTCATTAGGTACTGTAAAACCAAGATAATCAATTTTTACGGGTGTTTCGCGACGTTCCGGTTTATCCAAAAGTGAACAAATTTCAACGCTTTTTGCACCGCGACTAGCAAATAATTTATTCAAAAATTCTAAAGTATGCCCCGTATCAATAATATCTTCAATCATTAAAACGGGTCTACCACTAACGTCATGGGAAAGGTCACGTAATAAACGGACTTTACCTGATGATTTAGAACTATCTTCATAGCTGGAAACATCGACATAATCAATGTTTAATTTGAAGTCAAGCCTCTTCATTAATTCGGATGCAAACATCATTGCTCCTGTCATCACTGGGACAACAACTGGAAGTTCATCATGATATTTTGCGGAAAGAATAGTCGCTAGTTCATCGGCTCGTTGACTAATTTGTTCCTGAGTGTATAAAACCTTTTCAATGTCGTTATTCATTTTCATTCTCCCTCATAATGTTCGATATTTACGAACAATATAACTGGTTAGTATTTATTAACGTTAGAATTCTATCATAAGTTGTGATGATTTAAAGACTTTTTAAAAGAAAATTATGATAATCTAACCGGGAAACATTTAAATTTCATGATTAGCTCTTGATCGCTTAAATTATTAACTAAAATCTTTTATAATGGCTAAATGAAAACTTACCAAATTATAAAAGGAGGGGAGCGTTTTGCAAAAAATTATCGCTAAACGGGTTTCAATGTTGGAACTATTTTATGACCTGATTTTTGTCTATGCAATTTCTAAAATCACCGCAATGATTCATCATCCCGTTGCCGGTGGGATTCCGCTATTTAATTACATTGAATTTGTTTTTGTTGTTATTATGGTAATGCAGATATGGCTTTATCAGGCATTATATATTAATCGCTTCGGTAAAAGTCGCATCATTGATACAATTGGTTTGCTAATCAGTATGTATGCAATGACGTATCTTGCTAATAACATCAACACTGAATGGTCGGTCACATTTAGAACTTTTAATTCGGCAGTGGTACTAATAGTTGCTGGTTTAATTTGGCAGTACCTCTGTGGTTCAGGAAAACACCCGATGCGCGATCATGATGTCCGGGCCTTTGTAGTAACTTTAATATTAGAATTAATTGCTGTATTAAGCGGCTTACTAATCGGGTATCACTATGGCATTTTCCTGTGTGTATTAGGTGGTTTAATTGGCTTTTTAATGCCATTAGCTGTATATCAACAATTTGTTCCAAAGAACGTGAACTTTCCGCATTTATTGGAACGACTCGGCTTGATTATTATCATTACTTTTGGTGAATCGTTAGTTAATATTACGCGTTACTTCAATGGTTCGATAATTCAGCCGTTTCCTGCATTAATTTTTATACTACTGGTGACAATGTTTGGTGCATATATTATCCAAGACGAACTGCTTATTAATCACCACCAGCGTTCACGCGGATTTGTCTTAATGTATTCGCACGTATTTATGGTAATTGCCCTTCTTTCGATGACGGCAGGGCTTGATTATCTTGCTGAATCAGGGGTATCACGGATGAATTTATGGCTATTATTGTCGATCAGCATTTTGGGATACTATCTATGTCTTGTGGCAAATGGCGTTTATAACCATCGTGATGTTAAATTACAGTTAAAAGATTATTGTGTGATGTTGATGATCTTCCTAATTGGTACGGGAATTTCATTTTATGGGATGCAAAGTAACTTTGGCTTAATTACCGGTTTTGCTCTTTGTGGCATTAGTGAATTTCTATGGTTATTAAAGATAAGCTGAGTAAGGAAATAGTTAAAGATTGAAGAACGGGATAGAGAATTTGGTAGAAGCGAATTCTCTATCCCGTTTTCGGTAAAAAAGATCTACTTATTTCAAGACATAAATATGAAATTGAAATAACTACTTTTTAGCTAATTGTTTTAATTATTTCTTGATATACCTGCTTGTCTGTATCGCCTTCGGTATTAATGACTAGTACTCGCGCTTTGGCGTCTAATCCTATTTTTTTACGGAGGTGTTGATCCTGGAGAACGGCATTAACATAGGCAAAGGCTGCAACTCCAGATTCACCGGAAATAATTTTTGAATCAGTTCCAACGGGGGTTGATAGGGTGCGCATTCCAATTCGTGCAATGTTATCTGTCAGTGTTCCATAAAAACTGGCAGTATCACGAATTACTGGAAATGAAATTAAACTTGGTGTCTGACAATTTAGCCCAGCCATAATCGTGCGAGGTGATCCAGGAACGGTGTGCAAGTTATTATCCGCTACCTGTGCGGATAGATAGTAACAGGCAACAGTTGCTGGTTCAACAATTGTAATTACTGGCATTTATCTTTTTGCAATAAACTATATAAGACATCGATAATTTCAGATGATAATTGACCAACTCCTGCTTGTAAGAAGATATGTGTAGGATAATTGTCGGTGTCTATTTGTCTAAGAATTTCGGTGACGATAATAGAATATCCTGCAGAAATCGCTTGTGGAATTTCTGTATAGCCTTCCCAAGCCATATCTTGAATTAAAATCCCGTTTGGATCTTTGTCAGCAAGCTGTTTAACAAGCTGAACAGTATCGTCGTAGTTTTTATCTGTTATTTCTACATTCACATTATTAAACGCAGCAATATGTTCTGCACGTATCTTAGTTGAACCTGCAGGCATCTTAACTATTGCGTGAGTACTTAATTTTTCGGCCGCCCAAGCCACACCGCGACCATGATTACCATCAGTAGCAGTATAAAAAGTGATTTGGTCAGCGACTTTTCTTATCAACGGTGTCATTAATTGAGAATATTTCAAATTCTTTGTTGATAATCCGGCTTGTTTAGCAATACAATATGCCATTGCGTATAAACCACCGGTAGCTTTAAAGGCTTTTAGGGCTTTGCTGAATCGTTGAGATTCATCTTTTACATAAAGACTACCGATATTATTCTTTTTAGCATACTGCTTCAAATTAATTAATGGTGTTGGTTGATAAAATGGTACTGATTGATAAAAGTTTGCAACTTGTTTCACAATTTTAGCATCGTTAAAAGGATGATTGCCAATTTTAAATGGTGATTTAATAAGTTGGATTTCTGTCATAATTAGTTTCTTCCTTAATATTCAAGCTAACAAAGTCTGATGATCTATGTCAAATACGCTTAAGATACGTAATTGCGTAGTAGCTAAACAAGTGGAATATAATTTCAATATTATGGTTAATTAGTTGCTTGAAGAAAAAATATGCTTACTTAGAAAGTAGTAGCACTACTAATCTTGCTTTTTTACCGAAAGGAATCAAAAAGTAGCTAGTCTAGTTAGACTATCAGCTTTAAATAACAAAGAATAAGGTTCCGTCTACACAAACAGTGTAAATGGAACCTTATTTTTAGCGATCACAATAGTTTAATATCATATTTGACTTAATGAGCACTCAATGAAATATTAAAAATATATTAGAAAAATATTGACATTTTATAATTAATCATGTAAAGTATTTAGCAAATAAACGGTATGAATAACCACTGAGAATAGGAAATTAGCTTTTCTTTAACTAGTCAGCGAACCCAAATTAGTGAGAGTGGGAATAGTAAAGGATAGTGAAAGTAGCCTAGGAGTGGCTCAGGTGAGAGCAATCGTAGCCTTAGCCGGGTGCGCCCGTTATAGCGTCAACGTATCTAGTTTCTTTACTATGTACGGGGTAAGGGAGTAGTAGTGATATTACTCTGAAGATAAGGTGGTAACACGCGTGATAGCGTCCTTGTAAGCAGTTAGCTTATGAGGACGTTTTTTTATACCAGTTTAATTAATTTTTACTGAGAGGGATGTTTAAAATGAAAACAACCAAAGCGAGTATTAGACAGTCGATAATTATTGCATCATTGATTTTTGGAATGTTATTTGGAGCAGGGAATCTAATTTTCCCAGTCCACTTGGGCCAGTTAGCTGGTAGTCACTGGTTAATAGCGAGTAGTGGCTTTCTTATTTCTGGAGTATTAATTCCCTTGATGGCGTTGTTAGCAATTAGCATTACCAAGTCAAACGGAATTTATGACCTTGCACTGCCGAACGGTCGGACTTATGCACTAATCTTTTTAATTCTCGTTCATGCAACACTGGGACCATTATTTGCAACGCCCCGGACGGCCACCGTTCCTTATGAAATCGGGATTGCTCCTTATTTATCTAAGGCAGCTAATTCTTGGGGGTTATTAATCTACTCAGCAATTTTCTTTGGTTTGGTTTACCTTTTTTCAAATCATGAGGGAAAGATCACTACTTTAATCGGGAAGATCCTAAACCCCTTATTCCTAGGATTACTATTTCTGATTTTCTTACTAGCATTCATTAATCCCTTAGGCGCTGGAAGTACTGCTAATATAACCGCAGCCTATACAAATCATGCTTTTTCTAACGGCTTTTTGCAAGGATATAATACTATGGATGGGTTAGCCGCATTAGCCTTTGGAATTACAATTATTACTGCAATTAAAGAATTAGGAATTAAAAAATCGCGACAAATTTCGCTTGCAACGGCTAAAAGTGGCTTCTTGGGAATCAGTGGAGTTGCAATTATCTACTTAGCTTTAATTTGGTTAGGAGCAACTAGTTTACACCAATTTAAACCTGCACTAAATGGTGGGATTACGCTTGCCCAAATTTCTCATTATTACCTAGGAACGGCTGGAGATGCGATCTTAGCAACATTAGCTACCGTTACCTGCATGACTTCTGCAATGGGGCTCGTAATTGCCTTCTCACAAGACTTCCACCGTCGCTTTCCGCAAATTTCATACCGAACATTTTTACGGTTTAACTGTGGGTTGTCATTCTTATTCGCTAATCTAGGTCTTAATCAAATTATCGCATGGTCAACACCAATCCTAATGTTCCTTTACCCGTTAGCAATTACTTTAATTATTTTAGGTTTGCTTTCGCCACTCTTTAAAAAGGATCCGTTAGTTTACCGAATTACAACTGGATTAACTCTGATTCCAGCATTCTTTGATATGTTAAATGCGTTACCTGCTAATTTGCATGAAAGTCAATTATTACAAACCCTACTTGGATTTGCTCAACGATTCTTCCCATTCTTCGGTTTGGGCTTTGGCTGGCTGAGTTTTGGAATTGTGGGACTAATTTTAGGCCTTGCTAGTTATGCATTAAAAGAAAGGAAGAAAACAGCATTAGCAAATGATTAATTGTTAATTTTAGGTCACAAAAAGGTGAAGGCGTAAATTAGTTGACGCTTTCACCTTACTTTATGATTAATTTTTGTTTGCTCCTGGCCGACCACCGTTGACAATCGTTTTTATTGCTTCAGGATCGTGAGGATCAAAGAACTCACTGTGATTTTGATTAAGTTGCTGAATCATGGTCATTCCTAAGTCTGTTCACCAGAACCAGATGGCTGAAAATATTGATGTCTTTGACTTTGAACTTTCTGATGATGATATGAAGAAGATGGCTAACCTTGATAAGAACGAAAGTCAATTCTTTGATCGCCGTGATCCAGTGACGATTGAACAAATTTTTGGTTCCAGTTTGAAGCAAGTGCAAGATAGTGAAAAATAAGGAGGAGCTTAATTATGGCTAATATTCCAACATTTAAACTCAATGACGGTAATGAAATCCCTTCATTCGGTTTCGGAACTTTTCAAATCCCTGCTGATGGCACAACCTACCAAGCAGTTAAGAATGCTTTAGCTGCTGGCTACCGGCATATTGATACTGCGACAGCCTACTTTAACGAACAGGAAGTCGGTAAGGCGATTAAGGATAGTGGCATTCCTCGTAATCAAATCTGGGTAACTTCTAAGCTGTGGCTCCAAGATTACGCTTACGAAGATGCTAAGAAGGCTATTGATCTTTCATTGCAGAAGCTTGGCTTGGACCACATGGATATGTACTTGATTCACCAACCATACGGCAAGGTCGATGAAGCTTGGAAAGCACTGGAAGAAGCACAAAAGGCTGGTAAGATTCGTTCAATTGGTGTTTCTAACATGACACCAAAATTATGGAAGAAGTTTGTTCCAAACTTTGATGTAATGCCTGCAGTTAACCAAGTTGAATTTAACCCATACTTCCAACAAAAAGAATTACGGCAAATCATGGCTAAAAATGGGGTTGCTCTTGAAGCTTGGGCACCACTAGGTCAAGGTAACGCTGACCTCTTTAAGGAACCAGTCATTACTAAAATGGCGGAAAAGTATGGTAAGGACGCCGGTCAAATTATCCTCCGCTTTGAACACCAAGAAGGGGTAACCGTCTTTCCAAAGTCCGTTCATGAAGCACGAATCAAGAGCAACATGGAGATCTTTGACTTTGAATTGAACTCCGCTGAAATGGATCAAATGCGGGCTTTAGATAAAGGTAAAGGGATGCACGATCCAGATGCACCGGGCGTTGAAGAAATGCTCAGTCAATATGATGTGCATGCTAATGATTAATAGCTAAGAGTAGGCTGTGATGCCTGCTTTTTTATTTAAGAATATCAATTATGGTACGTAACACCGCTTGCTCATCATTAGTTCCAATCGTATGAGTAGCTGCTTCCTTAACATTTGTCGGTGCGTTTCCCATGGCATAGCTCGTACCGGCAAGGTCAAACATCTCAAGATCATTTTCACCATCACCAAAAGCTACTAAGTCGGTTGGTGAAATTTGCCAACGATTGAGTAACTTTTTTAGCCCGTATGATTTGTCCATTTCTGGAATGATTAAGTCAATTGCGCCATTACCACTAGCAGTTGCACGGATAATTCCTGCAAATCTAGTGTTAATATTATGTGCGATTGTCCGCATGTTTGCTGGCGGGACGACTAGGGCAAATTTAAAAATCTTATCATTGAGGTTCGTAAAATCTTTAACAACTTTGGTGCGCGTATAGAAACGGTGAAGGCCCTGCTTGAATTTTACAGGCATAGTATCTTTAACATAGGCAAATTGGCGACCGCAAACAACGTAGTAAGTATCAGAAATCGCATCAACATAGGCAATAATGTCTTCAACATCATTCATTTTTAACTGACCACAGGCAATTTCTTCTCCTTGATCAACCGTTAAAACACCATTTTCAGCGACAAAGGCAATCTGATTAGCAATGTCTGGGAAAAGTGACCGGAGAAAGTAATATTGGTCACCGCTAGCAACAATAAACTTAACGTTTCGTTGCTGCATTAGCTGAAAGGCAGTATTGAATAGCTGGTGGTCATACGTCCGGTTAGTTGTCAGAAATGTGCCGTCAATATCGGTAGCGATTGCACGAATCATAAAGTATCCTCCATATAAGTATTTTGAGTTTATTTTAAAATTAGCCCTGTAAAAAAAGCAAGGCGGTAAATAGTTGAAACCCGGAATTAGCGCGATAAAAAATCAAAGTTAATTAAGGTGTCATATTTATGATCTTGCCATTCTTTTTGATTATAGTTAGTTATAAAATATAAGTATTTAACATTCTTACCGCAAGTAGTTATGATGAATATAACAAATCAATAAGGTAAGGGATGTTAATGCAACGCGCAAATCTTAAAGAGATAAAGGAAATTACTAAAACCGCTTTAAAAGACCAAGACCTTCTTCAACAATTGAATAGCAGAGCGGCAAGTCAAAGAGAAATTCGCTAAGTGATCGGTGATATTACTGGTCAACAAATTGATGATTCGGTTGAAATCCGATTACCAATCCGAAGTGACTATGGTGCTAATTTAAGAATTAGGCGTCTTTATCAATAGCGGTGTAATGTTTACTGATCTTGGCGGGATTACATTAGCTGATAATGTTTTAGTTGGCCCGAATGCAACGATTATTTCAGTAAATCACCCGCTAGATCCGCAGAGAAGGCATGAGGTTGAGATGAAGCCGGTGCTGATTGATGAAAATGCCTGGTTAGGTGCTAATTCAACGATCTTACCTGATGTAACAGTTGGCAAGAATGCTGTTGTCGCAGCAGGTGCGGTTGTGACGAAAGATGTTCCAGCTAATACAGTTGTGGCTGGCGTACCAGCAAAAATAATTAAGGAAATTGGAGAGAAATAAATGCAAAAAAGTTTGAAATTAGTTTTTACTTTAGTAGTAGCACTGTTAGGGGTAGGAGGATTCACCGCTAGTGTCCATGCAGTCACCCACTATGTTCAATCATCAACCCCAACAATCTTTGTCCATGGCTGGGGTAGTAGTTCCCACGCGGAAGAAAAGATGGCGAATGCTGCTCGTGACGCAGGAGTTACTAAAACAATTGTTCGAGCAAATGTTGATAAGAAAGGGAATGTTACCTTTAATCGCCAAATTCCAGCTAATGCAGTCAACCCGATTGTCGAAGTGAATTTAGAAGACAATAAATTGGCTGGTTACCAGGATGATTATACTCAAGGGTATCGTCACGGTGCGACTTATGTAAAAAATGTAGTAGTTGCTTTGCAAAAACAACATCATTATAAGCAGATTAACCTAGTTGGTCATTCAATGGGAAACTTAGAGATTATTAACTACATTAATGATAATGTGAATAATAAAAAGTTGCCTAAAGTCGCTCACTTGGTCGCAATTGCCGGTCATTATAATGGATTAGTTGGGGAGCGTGAAGCTGAGGCTAAAGTAGATGCGCAAACCGGTGAACCGGAGCAACAGGATTCCGCATATCGTGGATTATTAGGATTGCGCCAAACTTTTCCGAAGAATACTGCAATTCTAAATATTTATGGTGATGTTGGTGATGGCAGTCATTCTGATGAAGATGTGCCAGTCAATTCTGCTAAATCATTGAAATACCTTGTTGCTGGCCGGGCTAAATCTTATCAGGAGATTGAAATCCATGGTAAGAATGCTCAACATAGCAAGCTTCATAATAATAGTCAAGTTAATCGTTTATTAATTAATTTTCTCTGGGAAAAATAATATTTTTGATTATCAATTAGATTGTCCCGTAGTTAAATACTAGCGGGACAATTTTTTAATTATTGAGAAGTGAAAAATATTTAGTTTACATAATTATCATTCAGTGTTAACGGATCATTTTCTTGTCGCTCTTTGAAACTAAGCATATAATTAAAACGAGAAATAATTGGAGGAGGGGTGCCTAATGAATAAAATCTTCATGAATGGTTATTACCAAGGCGTTATTGAAGTTGCTCCAGCGTCACTTTCAGCAGCCAAGGTAGAAGAACTAGCAATTGCGATGACTATTCAGCATCTTCGTCATGCAGGGATTAAAGTTTCAACAATTCATGATTTCCTAATATTTGATATTCAAGCTAATGAGCGACTTGTTAATAATTACATTAATGATGGTGCGGCCGAACTTGAAGAGGTTCAAGCCAAAATTTTAAGCTTAGCATTTACAAAGAAAGGTAGTATTGACTAATGAAGAAAAGTACAATTGGTACTACAATTGCAATTCTTATCGTTTTAGCGGCAATTATTGGTGGTGCAGTATACCATACCCAGAAGAATAATCGATTTGTTCATTCAACAACGGCAACGCTCTTTTTCCATGGTGGTGGGAGTAGTTATCGTGCAGAAACAGGGATGGTTAATGCCGCGAAAAAAGCTGGAGTAACTAATACAGTTATTAGGGCCGATGTTACCAATAACGGAAAAGTCACCCTCCATGGCAATATGCATCGTGGTGCAATTAATCCAATTGTTGAAGTTAACTACGAAAACAATCGCCAGCTTGATTTTAATAAACACGGTGAATATGCGACTAATGTAGTTAAGATGCTCAAGAAGCGATATGGAATTAATAAAATCAATATGGTTGGTCACTCTCTTGGGAATATTTCGATTATCTACTACATGCTTCGTAACGGCCAAAACAAAGATATGCCAAAATTAGAGAAGCAGGTAGATATTGCAGGGCATTTCGGTGGTTTAACGTTTGATGGTATTCCAGATGACCTTAAGCAACCCGCTGGTATGAAACTAGATTCTAACGGGAAGCCTAATTACATGAACGCCACTTATAAGCAAATGACGGCAGCGCGTAAGGCTTATCCTAAGGGTCAGGTAGCCGTCTTAAATATTTATGGTGATATTGGTAACCATACTGACGGACGGGTCGATAACATTTCATCACGTTCACTTCAGTATTTAGTTGCATCGCGGGCAAAATCTTATACTGAATTAAAGGTAACCGGAAAGAATGCTCAACACTCAAAACTTCATGATAATAAACAAGTTGATCAAGCATTAATTAAGTTTCTCTGGCAAAGAAAAAAGTAAATAAGACAAAAAACTCCTCAGCTAGGTTAATATTCCTAGCGAGGAGTTTTCTTGATCTTATTTATCTTCTTGTTTAGGTTTATTTTTCTTTGGTTTAATGTAGATTACCTTAAACTTATTTACGTAAGCATTCTGTAAATCGAGTGGGATAAATGAGAAGCTGTCGACTCTAATTGGCTGGCCTACCTTTAAGTCATATTGCCGTTCAAGGAAGAATCCTGTAAGAGTTGTTACTTCAGAGTTTTCGAACTGGTCAATCTTAGTATTAAAGTACCGTTCAAAATCATCGAGCGGCATTTTACCAGAAACTTCATAAGTAGGATTACCCTTGCTATCCGGTTCCTTCTTTTCAATCATATCAGATGTTGCGTGATCAATTTCCTCACCGACAGTTCCAAAGAGTTCTTCGTAAATATCCTTATCGGTAATAATCCCTGATGTTCCACCATATTCGTCTTGAACAACAACAATTGGGACCTGCTTCTTAATCATTTCTTGGAGAACCTTAGTAATTGGCTCATTTTCATAAACGATTGGAATCTTTCGCATAATTGTCCGAATTGATTGTTGAGGATTAATTTGGTTTTGCCGCATAATATCGTAGGCAAAGATATAACCAAGGATATGATCCTTATCGTTATTAGCAACAACCGGGAATCGGGTAAACTTCTTCTCAAAGTATAACTGTGCTGCATCAGCAATTGAGGCAGTAATATCGATTACCGCTAACTGGGTCCGGTCAATCATGATATCTTCAGCGACTTTATCGTTCATTTCGAATGCGCGTTGCATAAAGATAACGTCTTCTTTATCCATTTCACCAGCTTTTTCAGACTGTTGGGAAAGGGTCATAATTTCATTTTGCGAGTAAGTATCTTCTTCAGGTTGGACATTATAACCCAGAAGCTTAGTTACCCATGCAGCAACGACAGCGAATAACCATACAAATGGGTAGAAGATTGTATGGAAGAACTGAATCGGGTGGACAATTGCCAGAAGGATTGGAACTGGTTTATCGATTGCCATATTCTTTGGTACTAAATCAGTAAAGACAGCGTGAAAGAACGTGAAGATTAGAACACCACAGATAGGGGAAATAACTTCTCGCACGTCAGCTGGAACAACCGTGATCTTTAACAGTAAGTTGGTAATAAATTGATCACCAATCCACCCTAAAATCAAGGAAGTCATCGTAACCCCGACCTGTGCTGTCGATAGGTACTCATTAAGGTTATTAACCATGTGTTCGGCACGTTGAACTTTCTTGGTTTGACGCAATTCCTTTAACTCACTTGGTCGAACCTTAACAACAGAATATTCAAGCAAAGTAAACAGTGCTGCTAGCAGCAAAATCAAAATGATAACAATCAGTTGAAACCAATATGAATCCATTAATCCATTCATCTTTTAAATCTCACCTAAGCCTTTAGTTTATTATATTCAAATTCTATTTTAACAGTCTTTTCAAGGAGCGCCAATAACTTCATTCTTTTTCTGGATGATTACTGATCTCATCAAGCGCCTCACGCTGTTTTCGCTGATCAACGTGAGTATAGAGATCGGTTGCGGAAGTTCCTTTCTGGCCTAACTGCTGGGCAACTAACACCTGATCTTTGGTAATGTTATACATTTCAGAAGCAAGGGTGTGACGAAGCTTGTGTGGGGTAAGCGGATGACCAAAGGCAGTTGAATATTTTTTAACCATTTTTTCAATTGCATTAGCTGTCATTCGCCTGGTTTCACCATGATAGACGGTAAGGAATAGGGCAGTATCCTTTTTTAAGGCGTGATATCGTTTAGCGCGAATTTCCAAATATGCTTTGATGTACTGCATCGCCCATGGTGCAATTGGCACAGAATCCTTCTGCCCACCTTTCCGTACGACATCAAGTAAGTTCTGCTTCAAATTTAGGTCAGCCAAGTTAACGTTAGCAGCTTCTGAGACACGAACTCCAGTACCAAGGATCAGCGTGATAATTGCAATATCGCGTTCTTTATTAATTTTATATGCCGGTAACGCGCGCTTATCACACATTTGCGGATACTGGTTACTGATAAAATCAATAAAGTCGAATTTCATTTCGCCACGATACATGTGAGACGCTAGAGTATGTGCACGGTAGTTCAATGTTTTTGTATCATTTAATGAATCGATCTTGAGCATCACATTTCGGTAAAAATACGGCTCGCCATCATTAACATCAGCTGTCACCGTTAAATACTTAAATAGTGAACGTAAGGCATTAATTGAGCGATTGATAGAAGTAGGAGAGTTTAAATGTCCCTGTGCATTAGTGGTATGACCAAGATGATCAATGTACAGCATAATGTCATTTCGCCGTAGTTTAGCAAGTTCATCAGTTTGGATTTCGGTATTGCTCTTTGCACCAGATATGCCACTGATTCGAAGCCAATCAAAGAAGCGCCGGATCTCCGTTAAATACTGGTAAGTAGTGGTAACTGCATGATTAGTTCCCAGATAGTATTCATTTACATAATCAGGAAGCCGTGTAAGTTCCTGTTGAATTAAACTTAGGTATTTATCTGATTCCATTATTTTACATTCCACCTGATATATAATTTTATCTACTATTATAATAAAAAAAGCCATCCCAGAGAGGAATGACTCTTAGATTAATCGGGAAAACAGGATTCGAACCTGCGACCCCCTGGTCCCAAACCAGGTGCTCTACCAAGCTGAGCTATTTCCCGTTGACGGGTTGTGTCGCACAACATGAATTATATTACCAGAAGCATAACTATTTGGCAAGAAAATTAAGAAAGAAAATCAAGAATAAAGATGATAACCTATACTTAAAGACTAGTAGGGAGGGACCAAACTATGCTAACGGTATATGATCTTAAAAATCAACGAATGCTAACTCAGCCGAATTTTTGGAAATTAGTATCAGGCTATGAACAATTTTCTGGAGTTACGTTTGTCGGGAGTTTTCAGATCATTGAAAAGCATCTTCTTCCACAATTTAAGCAGGTTAATTTAATCTTGGGGATGGAAGATCAGCGAACAGGGCAAAATTTGAATTAGTTTTTTGATCTTACGCGTCGGGTAAGAGAAATTACATCGGCTAATGAACAATTCATTTCCCGAGTTGCTGACGAAAGCTTAAAATTACGGTTCACTAAGGAGCAGCTTTTTCATAGCAAGTATTATATTGTTGAAAATGATAATCAATTTAAGATTTTAACGGATCGATGAATTTAACTCAAAAAGCACTAACCAACAATTTTGAAATGCTGTGGATGTATGCAGGATCAAAGGATAATCCAGCTGATCTAGCTTTTTATCAGACACATCAACAACTTTTCAAGAAGAACTTTACTGAGGATAGTACTAACTATCTTGATCGGAAAGTAATCGATCAGATTAAAGACAAATCGGCAAAAGAAATTACCGAAATTCTAACAAGCCAAACGGTCGAACAAATCAATGATAATACTGTTCTCTTTCCAGTAGAAGATATTACAAAAATAACTAATTCGCAAAAAGATCAGCGATATGCACTGGTTCCAAAGGATGTTAAACAGGTAATTAACTCGATTTATACCCCTAAAGGAAATAAACGACGGAAAACTGAAGAAATTAAGAATCAGGTTAAAGAGATTGTCTATAATAACCTGGAAGAACCGGCTAATAATGTCGTGGAAGCTAATACACTCTACCCGCAGCCTCTATGGTCATATGCTGACGATAATGTATTAGTTCAGCAACCCAACTCTCATGAATTCATTCCCCTAGAAGATCATGTTAAAAATGTTACTCGGGACGATGTCGAAAACTTTGTTAAAGTAATCAAAAGTTTTAAATATAACAAGGTTCGTGATGAAAGTCAGCAGGCATTATCTGCATTTATGTATCTTATGACGGCTCCACTAATCTGGAAGATCCGGCAAATCTATCGTAAGTCCAATTATGCTAAAAGTGCTGATCAAGTACCACTATCAATGGTCCTAATTGGTAGGGGGACTACAGGGAAGACCCTTTTAGTTCGGGATTACTTTAAACCGTTTATTGGTGATCGGGGGATGAACCTTCAATATTCAGAAATTAATCGGGGAACTGGTGCTCATACAAATAAAGCAGTTAATTTCCTTGGTAATTACCTTAATTCAAAGCGGTTCATTTCACCAATGATCGTGGACAAATTAAACGAGAATTTTCTTCATAGTAAGGTCGCCACGAACGCAATTAAACAATGGTCCAATACCATTACGGATATTCATAACGTTAATATTTTTGCGATGAACCATAATATTGGTGGTCGTGATATTAATAATTTGGAAGAAATTACTAAGCGGGTTTATTATTTATCATTTGAAGCCGGATGGTTACCACCAGAAAAGCAAAAATGTAATTACGGTATCCTCCAAAATAATATTAACGATCATATCTATAAAGCAGTTGTTTATGAATTAAATCAACGATTGGTTAACCTGTCAGGATTAGATGAACAGGACTTAGTTGATGATTACTTAAGTCTCACCCGAAAAATCGTCAAAGAATTACTTGCTAAGTTTGGCCTTCAAGACGAATTAAAGGGAATTATTGACCATAACTATGATTATAAGGTTGATCGAAACCGTCTTACCTGGAAAATGTTAATTAAAGACGATGACTTTAAGCATGTGTCATTTAACAGTGAGGATAAGCAACATTTTACGGTATCAAAAGCAATTTTCAATAATCTTAAGGGGAGTACCTACGAGAATATTAACCAGACTTTGGATAACTATTTCAATATGTTTCCTCGTGAATTGGGAGTTGCAATTGAGCAATACAATAATGGGATGATTCTTGATATTGATAAATTTGACGAGTTCATCGGAGAGCTGTTAATTAGGCAGCATTATAATAGCCTTCATCAAAAAGATAAGCAAACTGATGCAATGCAAGAATATTTAAAAGCTCAGAAGCAACGCGATGAGCAGCAAAACAAGATGATGACAGAAATGATGAAGACGATTGCTAAGCAGCAGGAACAAAACCAACAGTCTAAACCAGGGCTATTGTCACGGTTATTTAAACGGAAATAATTAGTATTTTCCCGAATATTTGTTCGAAAAATGCAGTGATATTTGATAAAATATTGTTATCGAACTAATGTTCAAGGAGGGGAAGCTAATGACTTACGAATTAGTATACCGTTCGAGTAAGGGAAATAATAACTATTGGTCAGTTAATGAACGATTCACCAGGAAAGAAACGGGGCATTTTCAATGGAACTCAGCTATTGAGATCAACCAAATTTTCCCACAATTGAAGGCCAAATATCCGACATTATTTGCAAAAAAGAAGACAGAACGTTTTTATTATTTAGATGTTAAGTCGAGTAAATTAATTAAACTGTCACCTGATCAAGAAGAGATTAAGGCTGCTTTGACTCCTGATGGAATTCCCCAAGACAACTATACTTGTCCGCTAAAAATAACCGATAATAAGTACTACGCAATCGCAATTGATGCACCAGATGGACAATATTACTTTAATACGAGTAAGGGAGTCTTTCTTAAAACCGTTAATAGTGAGGTTCGACGGTGGCGTGAATTCGATAAGGCCGCTGCTACTGCAAATACGATCCGAGTTAATAAGAAAATTTGGAATAAGTATCCAGATTGGAACCCATTGAGTAATTATGTAATTAATCTTAAAACCGGTGCGATTGTGTGGCCTAATAAAGAGTTGAATAGTTCTTTTCCTGCCTCATTTGAAAGTAACTATGGAACCACAAATTCAGCATTTCTTTTAATGATGTTAGAACAATTAGACACCCAACTGCAGGAACATTTCAGTTCAATTAACCAACAACCCATAAATACAATTGAGGATCCAATTGAAATTCCCCAAATTGACTTTGAAAGATATAATGCTAAAGAAACGTTTATAGCACTTAGTTATATAGTAAGAGTGATGGCGCAAAAGCCTCTGATTGACAAAGCATTAAAATGCTACGATAAGGAATTACTTCAAGATTATTTGCATACAATAGAACTAGCAGATCTTAGTCGGTTAAATGCAAATGAATTTGCCAATCAGCTTCAGCAAATGCGATTGAAGCGACGAAAAGTCAAGAATTTAGCTTTGTTCTTAAATATTATTGCCGAAAATATGAATATAGAAAAAATTCTTAAACAATTATGGCAAGAACCGTCACTACGTAATTGCTACCACTATCGTCATCCTGAAACCGGCCAACGAATGTTAGACATCATGAACGATAATCAATCAGGTGAGGGGAGAGCAGGGGAGAATTATTAGTTTAACTTAATTTAAGAGAACCGCTAATTAGTATGGCCTTTTTATGATCTAAGAGGATTTCCAACATAAACATCTGCTAGAATTTCTCTCCTCTGACCCAAATTTTAGGAATAAAAGTGAAGATAAGAGTCTTTAGAAAGTACAAATAGAGCTCCAGATTGCTGGTAAAGCAACTCTGGAGTTCGTTTATTCGTGTACTGTGAAAGTAATCGGATTTATGTCACAATTTCAGTTAAAGAATTAGTTTTTTTAACTGAAAACCATTAATTCCATCAAAGGTCACATTAAGCATCTGGTTGGCAGAAATATCCAGAACTAATCATCAAATCCTTGTATTTACTGGAATTGTCAAAAATTATTTAACGTTTAATTGGAATTAAGCGACTCAGACCAGTTAAAACTAAGTTAAATAAGAACATGGGTAAAAAGTGGACAGATTAAGACTAGTTAATTTAAAGAGGGTTAAAGCATTTTGCTTTAGAAACCTGTCATTAAAATTATAGTTTTAATGCTAGAGATACTTAAAAAGTACCCCCAGCACTCATTTCTTGCTTAATTAGCTTTCTATATATAGACTCAACTTTAGTAATTAAATAATTGGTAAATTCGTTTTTAATAACTTGACTCCTCACTATCGACTAACTAAAATACAAATACTTTGAATTACTAAGGAGAAACTTCTTTTGCGGCTAATTAAAGCAATTAAAATTGGCTTATTATTTATCATTGGATTTGGCATTGGGATTGGCGTTTCATATGGCTATCCATATTATCAGGAACTCCAATCACGACACCATTTTCAACAAAATTACGATCACCGATCATCAAATACTGTTGGCGGAATCACTAGTCAGCAAAAACAGATATTGGCACAATTAAATTATCATTCTGGTCAATATCCTATTATCTATTTAAACAACGGCAAATCGACATTGAACCCTAAGTCATGGAAAACAAACCATGTTAACTATCAACAACTTGATGCTCAGCAACGAACATCGGCTAGTAATACCGCATTCCTTCAACAACGGAATCATGCTAATACTAGTTTACGAGTTCAGCAAACCGTTGAACCTGCTGGTTGGCATCCTAATCGTAATGGTCTGTTGATTTATAATCGTGGTCACTTAATCGCTTATTCATTAACAGCCGGTCTTAATAAAATAACTGGTAAGTATCAACCAAGTGCCGTTGGTGATCAAGACAATCTACGAAACGGAAGTTCGTCATGCAATTGAACATGGTAAACATGTTATTTTCCAAGCAACACCAATTTTTCGTAATAATGAAACAATTGCTCGCGGAATTAATCTTCAAGCGCTTTCAACAGATGGAACACTTAATTTCAATGTTTATCTATTTAATGTTGAGCCCGGAATAAGGATTAACTATCAGGACGGGACAACAACGGTTGATAATTCACAAAAAATTCCAGTTCCATTTGCTGCTGACGATGATTATGAGATCGACAAAAGCAATGAAGCAGATGGTCCAATTAAAGCAACTGGCAAATATTCACGACCGATCGCTGATCGACCACGACAATATTATCGTTCGTATTGATAATAGAATATTGAAAAACGGTTCTCGTTGGTTTTTGCTAACGAGAACCGCTATTTTTTAATAGATAAAATATTATGTAAACTAACCAAAATCAATTTTATTTAGCATTTGCTCTCGACTGGTTTGATCAAGGCCTAGATACTTTAGTGTCATGGCTTCACTGGAATGGTTTAGCAGACTCATCACCAAACCAATATTATAGTTACTCTGAACGTAAACTCGGTAAGCCCCCGTTTTACGCATCGTATGTGTTCCAAGATAATTAATATCTAACAACTCGCCAACTTCGTGCATGACATTGTAAAATTGGCGTTCATCAATATGTTTAGTAGGTCGCGTGATTGAAGGAAATAACCATTCGGTAGTTCCCTCAAAATGCATCTTTTTAAGCCATTGCTGATACATTAATAGATCTTGGTTAACCGGTCGTAAATACAAGGTATTTTGTTTACCGGTTTTCTTATCTTTAATAAAGGCATGTTCACGCAATAAGCCATTTTCTTCAAAGACATCTGATTGCTTTAAGCGTAAAACATCACTCACTCGCAATAATGTCGCTTTACCAACTTGAAAGATGGTGTAGTTTCGTCGCCCAGCCTTAAAATTATGAAGGAGTGTGTCTTGAACTTCGGAAAGAATGTTTGAATCCTTAATTGGTAGTACTAATTGTTTCATTTTCCCCACCTAATACTGGTAATGTTATTATTTTGCTATTCACAATAATAACACATCTATTATTTTATTTAAAACGTGATCCTATTATATCAAGATTTATGAAGTGTTATTATATACAAATAACACTTCGTTACTGAAAATAATATCAATCCAGGTCAAAATTTAGGGATAATTTCGTTTAAAAGCAAAATTGGCTCTCAGACGCAATGAAAATCAATTAGACATGTAGTTGCCCATTTGATTTATTCTGAGAGCTAATTTTATTTCAATAATTATTTTTGATCATTCTTAAGCTGGTTAAGGAGTGCTTGGTCCCGTTGTTCAACAATTTTCTTACCGGCATCCCCTTGCCAATCAAAGAAGCCCTTTCCCGTCTTTAATCCTAATTCATTTTGGGAAACTTTTTTAGCGAGTGCTGGATCGGTTCCGGTTTCGTTAGCTAAATCTGCATATAAGTATGAACTAATATTCTTAAAAACATCTAGTCCACCAAGATCTGCACTAGCAACTGGCCCAACTAAATTCCACCGCCGGCCTAGACTATATTTAACAATATCATCAACTGCCTCTGGACTAGCGATACCTTGATCGATAATGTGGAAGGCTTCACGTAAGACCGCTAACTGAATTCGGTTGCCGACAAAACCAAGTGCCTCCTTCTTAAGCGGTACTGCGTGTTTACCAATTTTATTCATGAGTTTAACGGTAACATCAACCGTTTCTTGATCAGTCTGTTTACCAGGAACAACCTCAACTAATGGCATCAATTGTGCAGGATTCCAAAAGTGGGCAACAACAAATCGTTCCGGATGGTGGAGGACGCTTTGAAGAGCAGTTGGGCTTAATCCTGAGGTGTTAGTTGCCAAGATTGCTGATTCTTTAACAATTTTCTCAATCTCTGTCCAAACAGACTTCTTAATTTCCTCATTCTCAACAATTGATTCAATTACAAAATCTGCATTTTGACAAGCAGCAGTAAGGTCAGTTGTATAAGTTAGCCGACTTAAAATTTTCTCCGGCTTTTCTGCGACCATTCCAGCGTCAACAAATGTTTTCAGATCATGACGAATTAGTTCTTCGCCACGCTGAAGTCCCGTTTGCTGGCGATCATAAACTTTAACATTATAACCATTCATTGCAAATTGCAGAGCGATTGCGTGACCCATTGTTCCAGCACCAATATTAGCAATCTCTTTAATCCCACTTAATTCCATCGTCATCACACTCCTTGATATTACTATTATAAATTATAATAGATTTTATTTGAAAAGTGATTGATATTCACCATATCCTTGAGCAACTAATTGGTCAACCGGGATAAACCGTAATGCAGCAGAATTGATGCAATACCGTAAACCACCACGCTCTTGTGGACCATCAGTAAAAACATGTCCCAAATGAGAATCGCTATCTTTACTGCGGACTTCAGTTCTTTCCATGCCCAAAGATTGATCACGTTTTTCTTTAACTGCTCGACGCTTAATCGGCTGGGTAAAAGATGGCCAGCCACATCCAGCGTCATATTTATCTAAAGAAGAAAACAAAGGTTCACCGCTGACAACATCTACATAAATTCCGGGCTGATCAAAATGATCATACTTTCCCGTAAAAGGTCGCTCCGTTGCTGCTTCTTGTGTAACCGCGTATTGTGTTGGCGTTAATTTAGCTAATGCTTCTTTTTTCTGCTCTTGATTCATGAGATTTCGTCTCCTTAAAGTCATAACTGCTTTATACTTATAAGTAACCATACTTAATAGATTAATGTCGAGAAAAGTGCTTATAATAAAAAAACACCTGACTGAAAGTCAAGTGTAGATTACCGTAATTAAAAATGCGCCCCCCGAGAGTCGAACTCGGATCATGAGGACCGAAATCTCATGTGCTATCCATTACACTAAGGGCGCCTTACGTAATTTATTTTAATCCTTTTCTAGTAAAATAGTAAGTAGTAATTAGTAAATTAGAGAATTTTATTTCTAATAAAAGGGAGAACACTATGCTACCACGAAAATTTATTGCGATTGATATTGATGGAACATTATACGATGACAATGATTATTTTGATCGTCAACGCTTCAATCATGACTATCAGGAGCTCCTCAATAAGGGAATCCTTTTAATCGTTGCAACCGGGAATAGTTATGATGCTGTTCAATCAATTTTCCGCGGATGCCCAGTAGATACATTTGTTGCCGAAAATGGTGGCCGGATAGTCATTAATAAACAAGATGTAATTAGTCATGTTCATTCACGACCACTATTAAAAGATTTAATTGAGTTTCTTATTCAACAAGATTATCACCCAGATCTTTTTTCGCTTTCAGGAGCTTCAAATACCTTTATTGGCAAAAGATTCAAGGATGTTCCCGTCCTATTCTACCCTCATCACCAATACTTTTCGTCACTTAAACAGGTTAATGAACCAGTATATAACGTCAACTTGAATTGGTTTAAGCGTCGTCCACAATTGCCATTAATTGAAAAGGTGATCCAATCCATTAATAACGCTTTCCCTAAAAAGGTACAAGCTACTTATAGTGGTGCTTACGGAATCGACATTTTACCATATGGGGTGAACAAGGCAGCCGGGCTAAAAGAACTAATTCGTCATTTCCCTAATAGAAGTCTTGATGATGTGATTGCATTTGGTGATACTAGTAATGATCTAGAAATGATCCAAGAAAGTGGCATCGGCTTTGCAATGAAAAATGCTACCCCTGATTTAAAACGGGTTGCTGACCAGATTACTCAGCGAGATAACAATCATGATGGTTTACTTTATGAAATTGAGAATCAATTTTTGAATTAACAATTGAAAATATATTATGTAAACTTACAGATCAAAAAAACAGTACCTCACTAATTTTATATAGCGGTACTGCTTTTTTGTCCTTGTTCATTAAATTAGTAGACAGCCCCATCGTAGAAGTTAAAGGCCGGTTTATTAAAATCAAAAGACGCTAATTCAGATATTCTGATAAATTGATCAGCGATTCCCCAACTCATCAAGTTAATTGGTTTCCCCCAATCCTCATCCGGAATAACAACCAGAATGTGCTTACCAAGTGCGGAGGCCATCCCTAGTTCGACGCCCATTCCGACATCTTCTTCCTTAGGGATATAAACAGCTAATAATAAGTCACTAGTTGAAACACCAACTCGGTCACCATTATAAGTGGCTGTTGCCCATTCACGATCTTCTAGCAGCTCGGGGTGTTCATCAACCCGAAGTCCTTTATATTGGTGTTCTAGTGGAACATATGAATTTTCTACATCAACCGTTGGATTTTCCTTAATTGCTGCCATTGCATCCTTATAAGCCTTATTTTGATTATCTGTAAACCAACCGGCACAGAAGTAAACAGTCTTTGTCTTTTGACCCACGAAATTTCCTCCTCTAATTAAAACAGTCAGATCATATTTTAGCATACGAATGAAAAAAGTGCTTACGAAAAAATTTTAAATCTGGTAGACTAATCAATCGTTGAGTAAAGGAGTGAAGAAATATAATGAATAATACTCAAAACAATACTGCTCGAAAGCATCTTCCGCATCCTAAACTAGCAATGGTAGCGATGTTATTAGGGGCTTTTGTAGGAATGCTAAGTGAGACCTCGCTTAATATCGCACTCCCCAGGCTAATGTTGTCCTTACATGTAAATATGGCAATGATTCAATGGTTAGTTACCGGATATATGCTTGTTATTGGAATTATTCTTCCCCTATCAAGCATAATTTCAAAATGGTTTACTACTCGTCAGGTCATTATTTTTGGCTTAACGAGCTTTATTGTCGGGGCAGTCATTTCTGCTTGTGCAGGTAGTTTCCCAGGTGTGTTAATTGGTCGAATGGTACAAGGAATTGGAACCGGGTTAATCCTCCCGCTAATGTTCGCCGTAGCAATGCAAATCTTTCCACCCCAAAAGCTTGGTGCCGTATTAGGAATCTGTGCACTAGTGATTATGTTCGCCCCGGCAATTGGACCAACACTTACCGGACTAATTCTTGCAAAGCTTTCCTGGCGCTGGATTTTCTGGTTATTTATCCCGTTCTTAGCCCTAGCACTAATTTTTGCGATCACCTCATTGGATAATGTTAATAACATTACTAAGCCGCGGGTCGACTGGCTTTCAATTATTGAATCTGCAGTTGGTTTTTCTGGATTAGTCATTGGTGCTAGTCTCTCTAGCCGTGATGGTTGGTTATCAGTTCCCGTCCTCTTGGCATTAGTAGTTGGGGTAATTGTTTTAGGATTTTATGTTCACCGCCAACTTCACTTAACAGAACCAATCCTTAATTTAAGGTTATTTAAGATTCCTGCCTTTAGAACGGGAGCTCTATTAGTGATGCTTGATTTTGGGATCATCCTTTCCGCAATGTACTTATTACCAAACTACCTGCAAAATGGTTTGTTAATTCCAGTTGCTCTTACTGGTATAATTATGCTTCCCGGAGGAGTAATCAATGCCATTACATCTGCACTAGCGGGACGCCTTTACGATAATATTGGTGCTAAGAGACCAGTAATGATTGGCTTGGTTATTGCGCTAATCGGAATCATTATGTTTGCATGTACTTCAGAACATTCATCAGTTGGCTATATCATTGCGGCTCATGTGATCTTAATGATCGGTTGTCCGTTAGCAATGGCTCCTGCACAGACTAGTTCGCTAAACTCCCTTAATGGTCTTGAATCTGCAGACGGAAGTACAATTCTCAATACTCTTCAGCAAATTGTTGGTGCATTAGCAACTGCATTTGCGACTAGTTTCCTCGAACTTGGTCAAAAGAACATTAATGGTACTGCAGCTATTAAATTTACTAATGGGTTCCACTATGGGATTTACTTTACGCTTGTCTTGGTCGTGATTGCCTTAATCCTTTCTTTCAGACTCCAAAGCCGCGCTAAAAAAACACAAGATATTAATTAGCGATCGGTTGCAATTTTTTAGCAAAATGCTGATAATAAGACCAACTACCTATTAACTGTAAGGAGTTGGTCTTATTGTTACCTTCATTACCTGTTGGTATCGGTGAAGTCCATGCAATGCATGAACTATTTAAATTAAACCCGCGTTTAGCAATTATTGTCTTATTGCTATTAATATGCTTAGCATTTTACCTAAAAAATAAGTAAAAATAAAAACGGAGCATTGTCATTCTGCCCTTTGATTAAGAGGGAGGAAATAACAATGCCCTGTTTTTATTTTGTCATGACGTCTTTAAGACCGATCCTTACTAATTCTTTAGCTGCTGCAGAAACGGTCACCGATCGTTTTTCCGCATATTGCTTAACTAACTGATAAACTGTCAAATCCTCTGGACCACGCCAGATAATACCAGTTACTTGACCATGTTCTTTTTTCATTAAGCCACTTCCTTAAATCTAGTTCTTATCCCATAGAATATGGGCAACTCGCTGGATAATTGTTATTCGATCATGAAGCTGAAAATGATTAGTTTTTGGAACTACTACTTGTCGGTATTGAATTTCTGGATGAATTCTAACAAGTGTTTGAAGCATTTCTGACTGAACCCGTGGAACTGATTCGTCCTTGCCTCCCATGATATTAAAGAACTTAATTGGAGAAGAGTTAGGGTGCCAACTTCTCATTTGCTGTTCTAACTGGCGAAAATTACGATCCTTTGATTTACGGTTTAAATTAGGAACAAATTTTACCTTAACACCAAAACTTTCTTCAACCGGGACACCCAGGAAAACTACTTTATGAAGTTGAATGGTTCTTTGGAGCTTTTTAGAACTCATGTAAGCATGAATAAACTCGGTCCCACCATAAGAATGGGCAATTACATTTATTCGTTTAATGTGGTAACGATCATGAAGTAATTGCAGCGCCTTGGTTAATTGGTGAACCTGGGGGTGGTAAGAGGCATTATAGTTCCAATTATAAAGTATTTGAATAAGAGCATTCTTCTGTCGATGATAGTTTCCACTAGTTTTAACCGTTCCTGTTGGTGACACCCATACGGTCATTACCTTTTGCGCATAATGATGACTTTCAAAATAATGGGTCATTCGACGATAGGTAGTTGTGTTACCGCCCCAACCAGGGATCATTACTGTTGGTGTTTGATCGTAATGAATACTTGAACGGTAGTCGCTAGGTTTTAACGAATGGTTAGGTAGTGGCAATAGGATAATAAATTGAATGATTAGCATCAGGATTAATAGAATACTAATAGCGGCGGTAAAACCTTTTAATAATCGTTTCATTACTTATCATCTCGGTTCGTCTTAACCAAATAGCCGGGCCCAGAAGCCTTTCTTCTTTGGCTTTTCTTCTTCAACTGGAGAAATTGACTGTTCATCATTATTCGGAACTGCATTCTTTTCTTCATAGGGATTATGCTCACCAATCCACCGGAAGAATTCTGGCGCCTTGATTTCAACAAACTTCCCCCGTTTACCGTTAATTCCATCCACACAAAGCTCAATTGGCAAAGCGTTCCGGTATTTTTCGATACTATCTGCTGTAAAGCCGTTAAAGGTGTTCAGCTTTGAAATATCGAATAGTAAACTGTCATCCCCCTGACGATACTGAAAATCATCTTGTTGAGTTAGGTAAAGCTTCGCCCACCGGTTTCGCGAGCTTTCCTTAAAGTCATCACAGATTGTCTCGGAGAAATAATCGGGTGATGGAAGATTAGCCATTTCATAATAGTTCTTAAATAGCTGCCGAGTCATTGCAAGAAAATCGAGTCGCCCTGTAGCAGAATTGAAGTCCCGCCATGGTGTTTCGTCATCTTCAAGAAGGTTAGCCATCCGCATTACAAAATCCTTAAAAAGAGTATTATTCAACGTCTTTCGCACATTAAAGATATATTGGTTAGCTGCCCCTTTCTGTGATTCATCAATGACCTTATCAATTTGCAGGTAGTAAGTACGCCGAGCAGTTTCCCGAAGCATCGTAAAACCTGAATCATAGTTAGTTGTCCCGATTAATGGAGCAATTGGGTGGGGATGGTTTACCAACTCATTCATAATATCAACGATCAGGTGGCGACTATATTGATCTTGTTGGAAGAAGTACGGTTCAATTTCATCTAACAAAACCGGATATGAACTACCGAGTTTCATATAATGTTCCATCGCCTCAACAGTTTTGGCCTTCTTTTGCGGAGTTTGGGACGGATAAATCGTACCAAAGTCAATCAACGAGCGATCAGTATTCCACGTGAGCTGATTAATAATCCGGAGAAGGGTTGACTTTCCTGAACCAGCCGTTGCTCCTAAGATCAGAAAATTAGGAACGTCATTCCCGTCTTCGGGGTTCAGGCTAGTCTTAGAACGAATTTCCCACAAAAATGGTGCAGTAAAGCTATACAAAATTGCTTCAAAGAACCGTTTTCCGTAATCAGCATCATAATCAACGACAAACTGCTGGTAACCTTTCATAACAGCGTCAATACTCTTTAAGCCGTCACGAATTTCAGAAATAGTCGCGATTTTACCAAATGGAATTGGGTGGGTTCCCGTATCATTGGGAACATAAAGGCCGCTATTATTATTTGCAATATTTCGTTCCATTGGTCGATCATACAGAAAAGTTGTGTACTTTTTCTCGGCATCCCGTTGTTGTGGTGACATTCCACTGACCAGGGCATCCTGAACTTGCTTGGTAATCTTTTCCCGCGTTTTTAATTTTGGCTTAGCCGCCCGGGGAGAGACCGCTTCTTTTTGCAAAGTATAGATCGTATCATGTTGCTTGACCTGCTTGGCAATTTTCTCCTTTGTTTGGGAACGATCCATGGTAATATCACGCATTGACTTTGTGATCATTTCAGGAACAAGATTATGGTCAATATCATGCTGAAGATCATGCTTCAATAGATCCACCATATCTGTTTCAGCGATCTTATCCGTCGTCTCATTATCAAGGATCACCGGTCCCTTGCCTGACTGCTCACCGCTATTCTGATCTTTTTTTCCTTCCTCAACCTGCTTTTGAGCTGCTTTTACTAAATTCGTAGTAAAGAAAGGTTTCAATACTGGTTTAAAATCCTTCTTGAAGTGATCAGCAAGGTTTTGATATAAGCGAACATCATTGTCAAATACCAACACTTCTTCAAATTGGTTTCGGTGAGCATCAAATGAAGCCTCGTCTAAATCTACACTTCCAAGAATCACCCGGGTGTCGTGAGTAGTTGAATTGCTTAATAAGTAAAACTTAGAATGAATAACTTGAGTTGGTGCAATTGATACGCGAAAAAGATTATTCAAGACATTCGTTTGGTTGTCACTAGTTAACGCTGAGAAGAGTTTAGCAGCTTCTTTATTGGCTGAACTAAGGAGAGCGTTAGTAAGTGCAACCTTTGTTACCATCTCATCAGCACTTAGTTCACTAGTTGACCGAGAGCTTAATGCCACATCAATACTGATAAAATTACTAAGGTACTTATTAATAAAGTCAGCAGTAATCTTCCCGGTTACCGCAATTAATTGATCATATTTTTGTGAATCAAATAATTGGTGGATCTTCAGCGGTGGCGTATCCTGACCATCAAAAACAATATGAATTTTTCTTATATCAGCAGTTTCTGTCATGACCATAATCCTTTACTATCAATAAATATATTAGTTTTATTTTCGACTATTTAATGGCTTTTTGCAAGTAGTTCTCCAACGAGGAAGAATAAGTTATAACTTGGAAATAAAAAGAGATTAAAAAAAACATCCCCAACCAGCTAGTAGACTGATTGGGGACGGTTGTCTTTATAGTAAGTGCTGTTGTTCCATTAATTCACCAATCCACGTTCCTTGAAGTTTCTTTAATAGCGGCTTTTCGACAATCTTTGGAATTGGCAAATCCATGTCCTTTAACGGTTTCTTATCGTTCATGTAATACATTGCCCGCATTAACTCCCGAAGATCATAAATGGAGTTAAAGACTTCTGGGACACCTCGGTCAACATCTAATAGGGTGTAGACGGCTTCCATTGCGGTCCGTACTGAATATTCCGTGGTAAATACGGTATCACGACTTGGGGATTCAGCAAAGTTACCAATAAATGCCAAGTTAGCAGATCCCTCTGGCACAACGTCTGGACGATCACCCTTAACCCGTGGCATAAAGTAGCTAGTGATAAATGGCATATATACCGGAACAGTATTAATTGAACTTTCCTTAGCCAAATCATCAATTAATGCCTCTGGAACCCCTAGGTGATATAGCCATTCCTTAGTAATCTCCTCACCGGTACAATCAACGATCCGCTTCTTAATGTAGTTTCCCTTTGTATTAGAATACAGACCGTAAATCCAAACAATGGTTTCGTTTTCCTTTTGCTTCTTGAAGTGTGGTTGCCGGTGAATTGTCCAGGAAAGCATCCAATTAGAGTCTGTAACCGTAATAATCCCACCGGTATTAACTTTGCCATCGTGAAGATCTCGTTTAGTTAACCGTTCAATATATGGTTCAACTTGCGGATTCTTAACAGTTGCAGTAGCGGAAATGAACCAGCTTCTCCCCGGAAGATTCTTGCAAAAGACATCAGGATGACCAAAATCAGCTGACTGCCGAGCTAAATTTTCCCATAGTTTCCAACTACCACCAAGAGCTTGCGTTGGTCGAGCTGCCTGATGGTGACTACCGTAAGTAGAACTTTCTGTAATTGAACCGTTTGTGACAAAGACAAGGTCATTATCCGTTAATTCAATAACCTTATCTTTGCCGGCTTGAGTTAATAAGATCCGCTTAGCATGCTTTTGGTGACCTTGAGTATCGACAATAACATTCTTTACCTGAGTATCATACTCAATCTTGACATGATGATCTTTTAGGTAGGCTAATAGCGGCTTCGTCATTGATTCATATTGGTTATACTTATTAAATTTTAGTGCGGTGAAATCTGGTAAGCCATCAATATGATGAATAAACCGCATCATGTAACGACGCATTTCAGCTAGGGAGTGCCACCGCTCAAACGCGAACATTGTTGACCAATAAATCCAGAAATTGCTTTCAAAGAAGTCATCGGAGAAGTATTCTCCAATAGTCTCCCTTCCCAGTTTTTCCTCAGGGGTCATAATTAGCTTAGTCAACTCTTTGATTGCCTTTTTACTTAAACCATATTTACCGTCCGATGGCACTTCATTTCCTCGATTATAGGTTAAACGGCAATTAGAACTGTTGGGGTCTTCCTTATCTAACCAGTAGTATTCATCAAGGTAGGAAGCACCCGAAATTTCAAGTGATGGAATTGAACGATACATGTCCCACATGCACTCGAAGTGGTTTTCCATTTCCCGTCCCCCACGAGTAACAAAACCAATTCCAGGACGATCTTCACCGTCAAGCGAACCACCGGCAACTCGTAATTCCTCTAAAATATGGATATTCTCACCCGGCATTTGGGCATCACGAATTAAAAATACAGCCGTCGATAAACCAGCTAAGCCACCACCGACAATGTACGCATTTTTCTTGTCAACGCCAGCAGGCTTCTTTGGTCGAGCAAAAGCCTCATAATTCCCGTTTGAATAATACATTTTGACGACTCCCTTCTCAGTAAACAAGTGTATCATAACTACCTCAATTTTAATGAAAGCGGTTGAAAGTGTCAATTTTATTAACCACAATGAACCGCTAAATTAATTCTAAATAATTATTCCAAACGTATGTTCAAACTAGTAAAATAGAATTTGAAATTATAGGAAATGGAGTAAATTTATGAAATTTAGAAAACGACTCTATCATCTTTTATTTGTTTTTGCTGGCTTATTAGTAGTTACTGGAGCTATCCAGCAGCCTACGCTAACAAACGCTTCATTAAACCATATTAGTAAAATTGCTTATTGGAAGAAAACCAGCCACAACGATCAAAAAACATTACCACCAACTCAGGAACAGGCTAGTTCAGTTTTAACTCCGGTTGTTCGCCAACAGCTTGGCTCGTCAATTACCTGGAACAAGGCTGGTGCATTTATTATCAATAATAACCAAACAAATCTTAATACTAAGATTGCAAGTGCTCCCTATGCTGTAAATCATCTTGATCGTCAAGGAAGGGCCTGGCAGGGTGATGCCTGGTTAAACAGAACAACTCGTCAATATAAAAATCGAACGGTTACTGGGAACGGTGCTACGGATTGGCGACCAGCTGGCTTCCTGCAGGCTCATAATCTTAAGGGTGGTTACAATCATGCATACGATCGCGGCCACCTTCTTGCCTATGCACTAGTCGGTGGCATTCATGGATTTGATGCATCTGAGTCAAATCCATCTAATATTGCCACGCAAACGGCCTGGGCAAATGAAGCACGAAGTAAGAACTCAACAGGACAAAATTACTACGAAGGTCTGGTGAGGAAAGCACTAGATCAGAATAAACAAGTTCGTTACCGGGTTACAAATATTTATGACGGTAATAATATTGTTCCAGCAGGTGCTCACATCGAAGCTAAATCTAGTGATGGCTCTTTAGAATATAATGTCTTCGTGCCAAATGTCCAAAGAAACATTACCATTAATTATTCAACTGGCGCAGTGAAACAAAATTAAAAAGCAGCTTTGTAAGTTCTTTCAAACAGGACTTACAAAGCTGCTTTAGTTATATGTTTACTTTTCTTTTCCTTCATGAACACGAATACGGTAAATAATACTCATGATGACCAGGAAAATAACACCAACTGATACTGAAACCCGGGTATCTGGGTTGAAGAACATGAAGAGTAAGATCACAGTCAAGGCAATCAAACTAAAGTAGTTATATGCTGGATAGAGTGGCATCTTGAATGGGTGATCTTTAAGCTGTTCAGGGTGTTCTTTTCTGAAATGAAGTTCTGACAAGAGAATGATAAACCATGGTACCATCCCTGGAAGAACACTAGAACTATATACAATAACGAAAATGTTTTGAGCAGCAGAACTAAAGATCGACATTAATTCATTAATTACAAAGCCAAGGAAAATCCAGAAAGAAATCGTGAGGATTGCGACATTAGGAACAACCCGCTTAGAAAGCTTACTAAAGAACTTTGGTACTTCTCCATCAACAGAAAGCTTGAACAGCATCCGACTAGCACTGTAAATCCCGGAGTTAGCTCCAGAAAGAGCTGCCGTCAACACAACAAAGTTAATGATTCCGGCTGCCCCAGTAATTCCAACCTTCGTGAAGGTTTCAACGAATGGCGAACCAACTGACTTTAATTCATTCCATGGGTAAATAGAAACAATTACGAAAATAGCACCGATATAGAAGATTAAGATCCGCCAGATAACTGACTTAACCGATTTTACAATCGCATGACGTGGTGATTCAGCTTCACCAGCAGTGATCCCCAATAACTCAATTCCCTGGTAAGAACCAGCAATCACGGATAGCGAGAACATGAAGCCCATAAAGCCACCCGTAAAGAACCCGCCATGAGACCACAGATTAGAAATCCCAACTGGGTGCCAGTTGTTACCTAACCCCAGAACAATAACCAATAATCCAAGAATAATCATCGCAATAATCGTGACAACCTTAATCATTGCAAACCAGAACTCCAGTCGGCCATATGCTTTTGCTGATGCTAAGTTTGCTAAGGTCAAGATAATAATCATTATTAATCCAGAAATCCAGTCTGGGAGGTTCGGCCACCAATAATTTAGATATTGACTCATTGCGATAATATCGGAAATCCCAACGATGATAAATTGGAAGACGTTACTCCACTTCGTTAAATACCCAGCAACTGGATGAATATATTTCGAACCATAATCCGCAAAGGAACCAGTTCCCGGACTAATATAAATTAATTCTCCAAGAGCTCGCATAACACCATAGAGAACTAAGCCGACAAAGGCATATGCTAGCAGAACAGAAGGACCAGTCCACTTAATAGTGGAAGTAGCCCCCATAAAAAGACCACTACCGATTGTTCCACCAATCGCAATCATTTCCATCTGTCCAGGCGTCATCGTCCGATTTAGTTTTGCTTTATTTTCACTCATGTCTAACTCCTCATTTCCTTCAACTAAAAAAGCTACCCAAAAAGTCCCCCTCAACCAGGTTCAAATCATTTGATAGGCGGTTGAGTAACTTCTGGATAGCTGTTAACTTACAGAATTTATTAAATATTAAAGGTACTCAACCACGATAGTTGTTGTTGTGGTTGAGGTGGAGGTTAGACGTTGAATAATTGCTTTTCGACTTGACATGATTAATTCCTCCAATTCATTTCTTTCAATGTCATTAGAATACTATTAGAAAATTAAAAATGCAAGTCTTTTTTTATATTTTCTTATTCTTTCTTTCGTTGCTTCCAGAAAAGCATTGTAATAATGGTAACTAGTCCAGTGATTACTAAGCCAACAAACGTTGTTCGATTATCTGTCTGATTCCCAGTTTGTGGCAGTTTTGTGCTATTCCGATTATCCTTATTCTTGCTACTACTTAGTTCTTTTAAGGAAGCTGAATCTCGATCAAGAATTTTTTGAATATCCGGATCTTCTATTGATGTTTCTTCATTGTTAGAGCGCTGATCTTGAACTACCTGAGAATCATTTTGCGTTGATCCTACTACTTGCTGGTTATCATTCTTCGTTTTAGTTTTTACCGTTTGCACCGCTCGCTCTTTTGAGGATGTTAGAGCTGCTTCTGTCTGGTTTACTTTAGATATTTTATTAGCACTATTTTTGCTTGCCTGTTGAGCAGGGTTCGCTGAAGATCTATCTCCCATCAAAGCATCATGTGACACTGGAGCAGCAGGTTCCTTAATTCCGTTTTGGTTTGGTTGTTCCTCTTCCAATAAATCTGTCTGAGTAGCATGGTCACTCTTTTGTGATTCATCAGTTTGACTTCCTTGCTGTTCAACGTTGACATCCTCAGTTTGAGTATCATTGGTACTAGTTTCATGGTTATCAGTTTGGGTTTCAGCATTCCGTTCAGCTTGTTTGCTTTGAATCTCTTCATCCTTACTACTTGGAGGAGTTGTTTGTTGTTCCTGATCTTGTCGTTGAATTACAGTTGTTTGCGTTTCATCATCGTTACTAGGCACTAATTCTGTTTGACTTCCAGCGGTTACCAACGTTTTTTCTTCCGGGTGGTTAATTAGTTGCTCTTTGTTTGACGATTCTTGATCATCTTTCTTTCCTACCGGTTGCTCGTTAGGCTTTTGCAACGGCCGAATTAACATTACGAATGGATCCTGTCTGCTCTGGTATAACTTAAGTCTTTTTGGTAATGATTCTGGACAACAATATTCAAATCCTTTTGGTGCAGGAGGAACAGCATACCATTGACCAACTTTAAGTGTCCTACTATTCAACGCCTTCCCCGTAAAATTAAGATTTTCATCATAGCAATAAAATGACGGTCGAACTTCAACTAACCGTTCCCGATCTGCGATCTTACATTGATGGTAGGTTATTGAAATGGTTTGATCAGAATCACTGGCTGACACCAGTTGTGCTCGCACCTGCAAGACATTCGGTTCAAAGTCATCATAGTTTGGCGTAAAGAATGATGGCCAAATACTAAGTGTTTGCGGTTGCCAGCTATTAGCAATCTTTTTAAAAGTGACCGTCTGCTTAACTGTCTGCATCCCCTTGTATGGATCATTAATTTTTATCGTCCGTGTAATTTGACGAACCTCATCCCGGTTGTCTAATTGCTGGCTACTAGTTACCTGCCCCGGCTTCTGACTTGCACTGTGACCAGTATTAACCGAAACGGCCATTGTCATTAGAACAGTTGCGGAAGTGATCCCAACACATTGTTTAATAATTGATTTCTTATTACTCATAAAAAATTCCTCCCAAATTGGCTTACATAATACCAATACGGAAGGAATCTCTTTTTTCACGAAAAAATTTAATTTTAAAGGGCGTGAATAACCTCTTCAATGTCATCAACAATCTGTTCCGGTTTTAAGTGATACCACTCATAAAGGACTTCTAGCGGAACATTATCGGCAAATTCACGAGGAGCACCGAAATTCAAAACTTTCATTGCTTTTGGTCCATAATAACGGGAAATGGTTTCACCAAAGCCCCCGCTAACGTTGCCATCTTCCAAAGTAACAACAACATCATGGTTTTCTGAAAGATGGTGCAGGTAGTTTTGGTCAATTCCAGTTAAGGACTTTGGATTAATTAACGTTGCGTTAATATTTAACTTCTTTTGTAGTTGATCACAGACATCAAGCCCTAATTGCCAAAAATCACCAACAGCCATAATAGCGACTTCACTACCTTCATGGGCAACGTCATAATGAATAACGCTGTAATCATCTTGACTAACTTTTCCGTGAAGCAGCTTCTTTTCAGGTTCCCGAATTATCACTGGTTGTTCAGTTTGGCTAAGAGCCCATTTCAACATTGAGAGTAGTTCTTCAACATTTGTTGGGGCAAGATATTCAATGTTTGGTAAGTTAGAGATCATTGAAATATCAAACGTTCCTTGGTGAGTAGCAGAATTAGTGGCAATCGTTCCACCCCTAACAATCATTACTACCGGTGCATCGTTAAGGGCCATATCATGGATCAATTGATCATATGCCCGTTGAAGGAACGTACTATTTTGAAAGACAACCGGACGTGCACCAGCAGTTGCCATAGCGACTGCGGTAGTAATGGAGTCTTGTTCAGCAATTCCCACATCAAAATAGTGATCAGGATACTTAGCCTGGAACTTTTTGAGGTCAAAGACACCGGGAATAGCTGCATTTAAGGCAGCTACCGGTACCCCAGCATCAATTTGGTGCCCTAACTCAGTTAAGATTGCATCACTATAGCTTTCGGTATTTTCGTGTTTCTTAACCTCACCAGTCTTAATATCAAATGGTGGCTGCCAGTGCCAAGCCATTTTATCCTCAACGGCTGGCTGATATCCCTTCCCCTTTAAGGTATTAACATGAAGGACAATCGGGTGATCAATATCTTTAACTTCTTTAAAAGCATCGATCATTGTTTGAAGATCATTACCGTCAGCCACATACTTATAGTCTAAGCCCATGAATTTAAAAATGTTATTCTCTGCCTTACCATTAGTATCACGCAGTTCCTTCAATCCTTGGTAAAGGCCGCCCTGATCCTTATCAATTGCCATTTGGTTATCATTAACAACAATAATCAAATTAGAATGAAGCTTAGCAGCATTGTTCAATCCTTCAAAGGCTAAACCACCGCTTAGTGAACCATCACCAATTACGGCAACAATATTATCAGTGGAATCAGGATGCATTAAGTCACATGCTTGTGCTAGACCAACTGCCAACGAAACGGATGTTGAAGTATGGCCAATTTCAAAAAAGTCATGAACACTTTCTTCAGGGGAAGTATAGCCAGAAATATCCTCATAATGATCCGGATCCAGAAACCCAATCTTTCTACCGGTTAACATTTTATGCGGATAACATTGGTGGGAAACATCCCAAACAACCTTGTCATGAGGAGAATTAAAAACGTAATGGTATGCAATCGTTGTTTCCATAATTCCAAGGTTTGGACCAACATGTCCCCCAATTGCTGCATCCCGTTCAAGAACTAGCTGACGCATTTCGGTTGCTAATTGCTTTAGTTGTTCAAGAGACATTGATTTAATATCAGCCGGTTCATTAACCCGGTTTAGAAGATAATCTGGATGTCGATTCATCTGTGCCACCCTTTCTAATTATTTATTGCTTATTTAGATACTTTATATTTTATTGTAAAGATAATTTAAAACATTTATTTTATTTTAACACTTTTTAAAGTTCACTACAGAAATTCATCGTTACTAAAATTGACGAATACCGCTTCCTCATTTAAAATTAGGCATGATTATTAAAAGAGGGATGAGTGTGTTGAATCAGCTTACCAATAAAGCTACCGAAAAATTATCGCCATTTAAAACCTTAACGACCGAACAGGAAAACTTGGTTGATTCCATTACTGAATTTGCAGCAAAGCATTTAAAAAACAACTTTCCTGCGATCTATACAGTTTATGGTGACGCTGGAACGGGAAAAAGTGTTGTTTTGTCAAACCTCTTCGAACGATTTCAGCAATCAGCTCGTCAGGATCCGGCATCACCATTTTTTAAAACTAAAAACTATTTCCTGGTTAACCATCCAGAAATCCTAAAAGTTTATCGTGAGATTGCCGGTTCAATTAAGGGGCTTTATAAAAAAGATTTCACTCGTCCTACTTCACTAATTAACCAGTTAGATAAGAACCAGCAAAATATTGATATTGCCGTAATTGATGAGGCCCACCTTTTATTATCGAAAGCCGATCACTATAATAATTTTTACCACGATAATCAGTTAGTTGAGATTATAAAACGGGCGAAAGTCGTTGTTCTAGTTTTCGATCAATATCAGGTTCTAAGGATGAAGAGCTTGTGGACTCCTGAACGGCTAGAAAAGATCACCCACCAATACCCCCATAAGGAGTACCATCTCCGTCACCAATTCAGGATGACCGCTAGTGATCAATTAATCGACTGGTTTAATCACTTTACAGATCAATATGAACTTGCGGCAATTCCCCAAGATAGTCGTCAGAACTATGATTTTCGAATTTATGACGATGCGGAAAAAATGCGCCAAGCAATTGTTAAGCGAAATGATGAAGTTGGTCTTTCACGAATTTTATCGACTTCTGGATACCCCTCGACTCTTGATGGTGGTAAGCACTACATTAAAGAAGGACAATTCAGGTTACCCTGGGATCAATATAACTATACGGTTACTCCTTGGGCTGAACTCCCCCAAACAATCAATGAAGTTGGCTCAATTTATACCTGTCAGGGATTTGACTTGAACTATACAGGAATTATCATCGGCCCACCAATTAGTCAAATTCCTGGAACTAAAAAGCTGCAAATTAATCTCGACAAATATACGGATTCAGAAGCATTTAAGAAACGTGATGATCTAACAGATCCACAAGAAATTAAAGCTCTTGAGGAACGGATGATTATGAATTCTCTTAACGTCCTTTTTAAGCGGGGCGTGTATGGTACATACATTTACGCTCATGACCCGCTTTTGCGTAATTCACTCGTCCAGCTCTTTAAAGATGCTGGTCTTAATTATTAAGAAAGTAGAGTAGATAATGAAAAAAAAGACTCTTAACAAAAAATTGCTAATCGCCCTAGGGGTTTTCTTAGCAATTATTATTGTTATTTTTGTTTATCAGAACTATAAACCTGAAATTGATCTTCTGATCCATCCCGTACCACACGAAAAAGAAATTCTCCTTCACATGATTAGGGCCCACGGAATTGCTAATTCTCTACTTCTCCTTGGCTTAATCGCGATCTTAAACTCTATTCCCGGCCTTTCAAACTCAGTTATTTGTATCCTCTCGGGACTTTGCTACGGTCCTTTCTTTGGCTTTATTATTAACTGGATGGGAAATGTTCTTGGAAACTGTATTGTAATGAGCTTGATCAGAAAAATTAAGTTTTCAAAAAAGGTTAAGCAGCACAAACTAATTAAGTCATTAATGCACCAAAAGCATCCCCTTATCGGCCTGACGATCGGCTTTATGATCCCGGTTATTCCCAGCATCCTTGTTAATTACGCCGGTGCTCAGTTAAACGTCAACCGGCGACAATACATGGCAATGGTTCTGGTAGGAATGGCGCCAACATCCTTCCTCTATGCCTTTGGTGGGGATGCGATCTTCCGCGGCAATCTCAAACGAATCATTAGCGTTGTTATCTGTATTCTAGTTCTTATTGGGATCTACCTTGTTGTGAAAAAAATTGATGAAGTACATAAGAAACGATTAGAAACCGACTAATTAAAGGGCTGTAACATAAGTTATATTACCTAGATAAAATATAATTGACGCAATACACAAATGGGGTTCAGTGCTCGGAAAATCCAAACACTGAATCCCTATTTGTGCTTTCTAAAGACTAGCTACGCGTCGACGGGGGTTCAAAAACGAACTAGCGAGCTAGTTCTGTTTCACTCCCTTTAATCATGAAAGCGACTAATAAATTCTGCAAGGTACTGAGTCGTTAAACTCCGTGGAGCATGGATCAGATCAGCCGGGTGACCTTGGGCAACAATTTGTCCACCATTTTTACCCCCACGAGGTCCTAAATCAATTAGGTAATCAGCATTTACCATTAAATTGACATCATGGGTAATGATAATAATCGTTGCTCCCCGATCAATTAGGCGTTGCATCACCTGAAGCAAAACCTGAACATCAAGGGGATGTAAACCAACCGATGGCTCATCGAAGACAAACAGGGTTGTTTGTTGCTGACGATTCAAATGCTTAACAAGCTTTAACCGCTGAGCTTCTCCACCGGAAAGTGTTGGCGTACTTTCACCAAGATGAAGATAACCAAGGCCGACTTCGTCAAGAAGCTTTAATTCACGTTGAATTTTCGGCACATCCTTAAATATTGGAATTGCATGGCGAACATCAAGATTTAATAAATCAACAATTGAATAATCGTGCCACTTAATTTGTTGAATTTCCTTATTATACCGGTCACCATTACAAACGGGACAAACCTGTTGCATATCTGGTAAGTACTGTATATCAAGAGTTACGATCCCTGTTCCACCGCAGTTCGGACAAGCACCTTGCTTATTATTGTAAGAGAAATAACTCGCAGTCCAGTGTTTCTCCTTTGCTGCCGGTTGAGCCGCAAAAAGTCGCCGGAGATTATCCATGATACTCGTATACGTTGCAACTGTAGAGCGGGTACTCTTCCCCACCGGAACAGCATCAACACTGACAACACTTTTAATTGGGGTACTTAATTTATCGACCTGTTTTGGAAGTGACCCCCCCTTCTCTTGAGCTTTTAAGGCTGGTACTAGACTATCAAGGATCAGACTAGTTTTTCCCGCACCCGAAAATCCGGTAACTGCGGTAATCTGGTTCGTTGGGATCGTGGCTGTAACGTTTTTAAGGTTAAAGTAGTCACTGACTGTAAAATTAGTTTCAGAAGTAGCCTTCTTACTTGTCGTTTTACGAACCTTGATCTGTGCCTTTCCGTTCAAGAATGGTCCAATTAAGGAATCGGCTTCCTTCCTTAATTCTGCAGGAGTTCCCTGGTCAATCACCTTTCCTCCCTCGGCACCAGAGCCAGGACCAATCTCAATCACCCAATCTGCAGCACCGATAATATCAATATTATGATCAACTACCACTAGTGAATTGCCTTGTTTAATCAGTTCGTGGAATACATGAAGAAGACCATTGATATTATCAGGGTGGAGACCAATTGACGGTTCATCCAGAACATACAAAACTCCTGTTGTTTGCGTCCGTAATGTCCGTGATAATTGAATTCGCTGTAATTCGCCAGTTGATAAGGTATTACCGTTCCGTGAAAGAGCAAGGTAGTCTAAACCAAGTTCCAACAATGGGCGGAGGTTGTCATCAAACTGCTTAAAAATCGCAGTTGCCATTTTATCCATGTTCGCTGGTAATTCACTTAAAACATTTTGTTTCCATAGATCAAGTTCACCAAGCGTTAAATCAGTGACTTCCGCAATATTTTTACCACCAGCTAGTTGGGTTAAGAGTTCCGGCCGCAACCGAGTCCCATGACAAACAGGACAAACGGATGAATGAAAGAATTCGTTAATTCGTTGCTGTGCCCGAGCACTCTTACTTGTCTTTGCCGATTCAAGAACAGCCTCGTGAGCATTCTCATACAAGGCATTAAAGTCATGGAAAACTCGGCCCGTCCCTGAGACGAAATCCATCTTATACTTCTTGCTTGGTCCGTTTAATACGAAATCCTTTTCCTTAGGTGAGAGATCCTTATAGGGAACGTTAATCCGTACACCAGCCTGCTCCGCAACTTGAGGCATGAAATTTCGACCAGGAAGGTGCCATGACGCAACTGCCCCTTCATCCAACGTTAAATTCTCATCGTCGATTAACTTTTCCTCGTCTAGCTCACGAACTCGACCAGTCCCCTGGCATCGTTTGCAGGCACCATCAGAATTAAAGGCAAAGTCTTCAGCAGAAAAAGCATTGAACTTTACGCCACATTCTGGACAGGTTAAAACTCCCATTTCATCTCCAGACTTGCTCATTGCCTGGGCAATCTTAAGGTTTGGCTTTAACCGGTGACCGTTTGGGCAGACAGGTGAACCTAAGCGAGAAAAAATTAACCGAATTACGTTAAAAATCTCACTCATTGTCCCGACGGTTGCTCGTTCGGACGGCACTGCTGGTCGTTGGTGAAGTGCTAACGCTGATGGAATGTGTTTTACGCTATCAACCTGTGCTTGGGCACCCAGCTTGATCCGTCGTCGCGTGTAAGTTGATAAAGCCTCTAAGTACCGCCGGGAACCTTCCTCATACAGGATTCCCATTGCTAGCGAGCTTTTTCCAGAACCAGATAAACCAGAAATTGCGACAAATTTATGTAGCGGAATATTAACGTTAATATTTTTCAAATTATGAACACGACCACCCCGTACTTCAATTTCTGCAGGAATCGTTGATTGTACTGCCTTATTCAAAAGACCTTTCCCCTTTCTTTAAAGTTTCAAAGCTGCATTCCAAGCCAAGCAAGACCAAGTCCACCAAGATAGGATAAAGTACCATAGATTACTAGATTAAGCCACTGATGATCATTATACATTGCAATTAATTCAGTATTTAAGGTTGAGAAAGTTGTATACCCACCTAAGAATCCTGTTTCCCAAAAAAGGATTGTAAACTGACTAGCAGGAAAGTGGTGAATTAATATTCCTAAACAAAACGCACCAGTAAGGTTAATCAATAACGTTGCTCCTGGCCAATCAACTCGCAATCGCTTCCACAAATAAGTGAATAGGTAACGGAGGAGGGCACCGCATGACGCACCAAAGCCAACTAAAATCATTTATTTTCCTCCATTCTCACCAACAATTGCGCCAAAATAAAACCAATAAGGGCCGCAAAAAAGCCACCTAAAAGACTAACAAGAAAGTAACCACTGCCAACCCAAAAATTGCTTTTACTAAGGTTGAGGACACTAGTAGTAAATGATGAAAAAGTTGTAAAGGCCCCTATCAGTCCCGTTCCTAATCCTAAGTTTAACCAACCAGCTAAAAGATCTCGTTCAATTACATAATAGGTAAGAAATGATAACAGAAAGCAACCAACCAGGTTAGCGATCATGATCCCCCATTCACCTAAATTAAAGCTGAACAGATAGCGAAAAATACCGCCAAAGAAAGCAAAGACAACAACCGCAACTAAATTTTTTATTTTCATTTTTATCCTCCATTTCCATCAACCGATTTTACGCTTCGAATTCCTGTTTGCCAATCTAAAACGGAACATCGTATAATAATAGCCGAGAAAAGAGGAATCAATTATGAAAATGCGAAGAATCGATCATATTGTATTGACCGTTAGTAATCTTGAAGAGTCCATGCGCTTTTACCATGAAGTCTTTGATATGCCAGTAATTGATCAGCAAAGTGATGATGATGTAATTACCCTCCGGTGTGGTCACCAGCTTATTCGGCTGCAAAAAACTGACCGACCGTCTAAATTGGTAGCTAGCCACCCAACCATTGGAGCAGCTGATCTTTGCTTAGTTGCTGGAGATAAGGTCGACGATATTCTTCACCACTTTAACAGTTATTACGTTGACGTTGTCGAAGGACCAGTCGAAAAACAAGGTTCTGAAGGCGCAATGACTTCAATCTACGTCCATGATCCCGATAAGAACCTGATTGAAGTTTCAGTTTATGCAAATAAATAAAAATAAACTTAATTTAGTCAATTAGACAGAATAAATTCGGAAACGTTAACAAATAAGTAGAGACCTGGAAAACTTTGTCTTTCCAGGTCTCTTACTATTTATCTTTCAAGCAACTCAACAATAACCAGGAGAACAAACAGGATGGCTAACCAACTACGATAATGATCACGAATAATTCCTAGGTAGTCCCGAATCACAGTTAAAGGCTGCAATTTCCATGGGGTATTACTAGAAACAATCGACCAGTATAACTTCAACTTGCGTAAATAATTATAAGCCCTGAAAACGTGGAATGAACTAGTTACAACGATAATTTTTTGCCTAGGTTCAGCTTGCTTCTGCAATAATTTTTGGCATTTTTGTAAATTATCCCAGGTATTCATCGCTTGCTCTTCTAAGACAATCCGATCTTGAGGAATTCCGTGAGTAGTCAGGTATTTTGCCATTGCTTTAGCCTCAGATAGCTTTTCGCCACGTAAAATACCACCAGTAACAATAATTGTAGCGTTACGGTTTGAATTCCAACAGGCAACGGCTTGTTGAAGACGTGCTGCTAAAACAGGCGGTACTTTACCATGACGTAAACCAGCACCGAGGACAATTAAATAATCAGCCTTAACGGGTCTTGAAAGGAGTTGGATTGTAATAACTGCTCCCCAGAAGATTACTAATCCAAGAGTGGTGATTCCATCAACTATTAGTGCGGTCAAAATCACCTGGTGGTTAAACCAGGGAAAATCTCCTTGATGCTTAAATAATAGTGGTAAGCAGATAAAGAGGTTTAAAAGCATTAAAACAAATGTCTTCTGATTATACTTAAGCAACTGCGCGTCTGTCGAGAAGTGTCGAACCAGAATTGCCCTAATTGATTCCAACCAGATTAACAGGCTTGCAACCCCTAAACTAAATGCAGTAAACACTTTCGGATAACCAATCTGTCCGCCAATCAAAATTAACAGCAAGCCAGTCCAGCACAACGCCCACTCATTCTTTTTGGGTAAAGGCCACCATAAAAGAATGATTAGTAAAGAAAGGATTAGAATAATCATTTCTGCCTGTACTCCCTTTTTTGCCGACGATACTTCCGGTAACGACGGATCAATTCACTAACCGCCATTGTGACAATGATAATAATTGCTAATGAATAACCAAAGACACCAAGGCGGTAAATGTGGGGATGACCAGTACTACCCTCCACTAATAGCGATGAACCAACAATAATCGCCGCTAAAATAATTGCAATAATTATCCGGTTAACAATTCGGCTAAGCCACTTCATTAGCTTTTCCTGGTCAGCATAATGAAAATTGATTTGAGCATTTCCATCACTAATTGCATCAAAAAAGGTATTTAGCTTTCCTGGCATTTGAGTAATATTCTTCACAGCACGATAGCTTCTCCATAAACTATTATCTAATTGAGTACGCAAATCAAAATGCTGCTTCAAGTACTGCTTGCCGAATGGTCGAGCAACTTCCAGCATTGAAAGTGAAGGGTCAAGCTTAGCAATGATTGCCTCTAAGATTCCAAATGCCCGTACTAGCATTGTTACTTGGGAATGAATCTGAAGGTTATTATTTTGACATAGCTGAACAATCTGATAAAGCATTTTAGTGAAATTAATTTCAGCAAGACCTGCATTCAAGTACGGTCGAAGGAATTTACCAAGTTCCCGATAAAACTTCTGCTCATCAAGCGGGCCCACTTGTTCACACATTGGAATAATTGATTGACCGATTTCATGAATATCCTGTGAATTAACAGCTAATACAATCTTGGCAATTCCATCCGCAGTTACTGGCGAAATTCTTCCCATCATTCCAAAGTCAATCCAGATAACCCGGTATGGGGGAAGGGTCTTCCCTTGTTGATAACCGATTTTAGTAGATCCGATCTGCTTTTCTAATTTCTTTTCTAACTCAACCTGATCCATTTGGGCTTCATCCTGGTTTAAGTGACGAATTAGGATATTACCGGGGTGCGGATCAGCCTGAAAAAAGTGATCGACAAAGACTTGCTTAAGGAAGTTTTTAACTAATACTTGAGCAATCTCATGCCGAATCCGGCGTTGAGCTCTTGCTTGTTCGGGCTCCTCACTTAATGGAGTGTTAGCCAGGTACTTAATACTCTTCCCGGGCATATATTCATTAACCAAGATTTTAGGCGCACAGTATTTGAAGTAAACCTTAGGAACACGGATAATCGACTGGTCATTATTAAGACGGTAAAACTCGATCCCATTCTTCGCCTCTTGAATTGTATCAATTTCATTCCTTAGTGAATCACTTAAAGCGTTGAAAATTTTTACAGGATCGACAACGGTAATTCCAGTTGGAACGTATTTTAATAGTTCAACTGCTCGTTTTAAGAGCGCTAAATCCGTATCTACTAATTTGGTAACATCCGGATGCTGAATTTTAACAACTACTGGCGTTCCATTTTTCAATTCAGCATGGTGAACCTGACCGATCGAGGCTGAAGCAAACGGTTCTTGATCAAATGTTTTAAAAACCTCACTGATCTTTTTCCCGGTCTCGGTCTCAAAAGTCTTCCTGACACTTGTAAAACTATCAGCCGGAACATTGTCCTGAAGCTTTCGTAAAGCCCTTATATATTCTGGGCTTACCAAGTCCGCACGAGTAGAAAGAATTTGCCCCATTTTAATAAAGGTTGGGCCGAGTTCTTCTAACGCCTGACAAACCTCTTCTGGATTTTTTTGATGGTAAAAATTACTTAGAAAGTGATACTGACGCATTACCTGCATAATCCGCCGAAGACGTTTTCTTGGGGACGGTACTGTCTCTTCAGCCATTAATAAGCTCCTCCTTACTCACAATCCATTGCCATCCCCGGAACACAATTACATTCAACTTTCTCCGGAGCGGTTTTCTTCTTTTCGACTAATAAATTTTGGAGTTGTTCAATATCCTTTCGACTAAGAACGGCACCATCTATTACGTGGCTAAGCGTAGCACCCACATGCATCTCACAAATGCTGTTAAATAACTGATCTGCAGCTTCATTCATGGTAATCTGCTCCTTAATTAATGGGGAGTAGATAAAGCCACGACCTTGACGGGTTGTCTTTAGTGCTCCTTTTTCCACCAGACGCCGGAGCAATGTCTTAATTGTCGCTGGTTTCCAATCAACCTTTTGTTGAAGGATTTCAATTACTTGGGTACTAGTTGCTTTACTGAGGGTCCAGATGATCCGCATTACTTGCCATTCTGCTGGAGTAATATCTGTTTTTTCTTCCATGTCCTCACCTCAATTTAAAATCTACACCTGTCGATAAAAAGCGTCAAACAATTTCTGGTTTAATCCAAATACTTATTGTGACCTAGATCAAGATCTGCTAAACTACTGCATTAGTTATGCTAATTTTCACAAAAAGGAGTCGATGTTCTTGAGCGACCAGCGAATTAGGCGTGCCCTAATTATAATGGTTTTTGGAACTTTCTTCGGAATCCTTTGTTCAACCCTAATGAATATTGCATTGCCAACATTTATGGACGTTTTCCATATTAGTGAAGCTCATGTTCAATGGGTAACGAATGGCTATATGTTAGTCAATGCGTTAATGATTCCGGTTAGTTCCTACCTGATTAAACGATTTTCATTTAAATGGCTATTTATCTTCTTTACGGGAATTTTCCTTTGCGGAACCGTAATTGGCGGGTTAGCAAATTCCTTTAACCTTCTAGTAATTGCACGAATGATCCAAGCAATCGGTGCTGGAATGATGATGCCTCTTGTTAACGTCCTTGCAATCCGCTATGCTCTTCCCGGGAAGAAGGGACGGATAATGGGAATCATTGGTCTTGCATTTAACTGTGCACCAATCCTTGGCCCTGCAGTATCAGGTTTTATGCTTGACTACCTCTCATGGCGATACCTATTTATTTTGATTATCCCCTTTGCAGTAATTACACTACTTTTGTCTCTTTGGATGCTTCCTTATATTCCCCACAATGAGTTCCCTCAATTTAACAGTTTAGGTTTTACGGTAATTACTCTTGGCTTATGGTCATTATTAATGGGACTTTCAAACGTCTCTAATTATCCGTTATTATCGTTTAATGTTGGTGGGATGGCAATTATTGGGCTGGTATTCATTATTATCTTTTATCTTAATCAACGAAGAAGTACTCACCCATTGATTAACCTTAGCGTTTTTGAACACCGCCAATTTTTCTTGGCAACCATCATTAATATGCTAATTACCGCGACAATGTACGGCAATGCTATCTTGATCCCATTACTGGTTCAGATTGTTCTTGGAGAAAGCACCGTGATCTCTGCAATTGCTGTTCTTCCTGGAGCAATTCTTACAGGACTATTATCAACAACTAGCGGTCGCTTCTATGATCGCTACCCTATTCAATGGCTCGTTGGTGCTGGTCTCCTAATTGATATTATTGGAACAACCGGACAGGCAATGATTGGTGCCCGAAGCTCAGTGGTTATTATCACGGTGTTCCAAACAGTGCGCCAATTTGGACTAGTAACCATGTTGATCCCGCTTCAGACACAGGCACTTTCCCTTTTACCCAACGAAATCGTTCCTGATGCGGTGGCTTGTTTTAACACCTTGCGACAGATTGCAGCAGCATTTGGGACTGCACTGATTGTCTCTGTTGTCGGAATTGTAAACCATCTTGTTCATAGTTCAACCTCCCATTTAGGAATTCAATCAGGATTTGCTTTTTGCCTGGCCCTCCTCTTGATTTCTCTTATTCTCAGCAGGAAACTTTATCACCAAATAAAAAGTTAGAATATCAAAATAACGCCAGACAATGAAGCTGGGAATTAACTTTCTCAGAGGGACGGTTGACTAACCTAGAACGATGAATGATGATGAAATCATCAAAGTCGTTCGTAGTTAGGCTCGAGTCCCTCAGTTAATTCCCGCGATTAGATTCTCTAAGTTCGGAGATCACTAAGTATATATAGAGGGCGGAAAAAACTTAACGTTTTTTCCGCCCTCTTTTATTTTAAAGGTAATACTGCAACAACGCAGTATCTGGCGTTTTAACTAGATTAAGAAAGCCGTTGATTGACTCATCATCTTGACTAAATTTACCTACAAGATCATCGAAAACAACAATATTCGTTGACCTCCAAATTTTAGCTTGGGACTACGAGAATAACAAATTAGAAAACAAAATTTACTAGAATAATGTAACTAACTGTTCCCACTAATAATGATAAACACATGCTTCGCTTTCGTAAGTGAACGAGGATTGTAATGATACTGGCAATAATTTCCGGTAAGCCAAAATTCCCACTAAGGAAGTGAACATTTCTAAAACAATAGACCACCAGCATTCCCATAATTGCTGGCGGAAGAAAATTCCCGAGACCTTCAATAAAGGGACTCAATTCTTCTTTGCCGTTTCGTTGTCGGCCAAAAACAAGAAATGGTACGACACGGGTAAAGAAGTTAGCAATTGCTGCAATTGCTATTGAAATTACCTGCTGAACAACTGTCATTCCTTAATCATCCCCCTTTGCTCGTCGCTTTGTTAAATAGTAGTATTCTGCAACCAGTAAGAGCAAGGTCACCACTAAAAAGTACGTCTTACCAACAGCTAATAAACTAATGATGGTAATTAAGATCCCACTAATTGAGCTAACGTGACTCTTTTCTTGTAGGAACTGATCCAATGCCAGAACGATGAATAAAGCTGTCATCACGAAATCAAGCCCCTTTACCTGAAGTTGTAAGGCACTCCCCAAAAAGCCACCTAAGAAAGCACCGAGAACCCAGTAGCCCCAATCCAAGATCGTGATCCAGGTATTAACCTTTACTTGACTCATTTCTTGAGGAACCTTGGTATAGTGATTAATAACAAAGGTTTCATCAGTCAAGCCAAAAATTAGCAGCACCTTTCGCCAACCAGCATGGCGATACTGTTTAAGCATTGATAAAGCATAGAACGATTGGCGAAAGCCCATCACCAAGGTAATTAGAAGGACATTTAAAGGGTTGAAATGTTGAACTAGCATATTGGCAATCACAAATTCAACTGATCCCCCATAAATTGTTAATGCCATCAATGTCGGATACCAAAAAGAAAAACCCAGGTTGTGCATATAAAGGCCATATCCCAAACCAAGGGTTACATAACCAAACAGGACAGGCATTGATTTTTCTAGTGCAAAGCGGAATTCACCATCCAACTTTCTCATTACTTACTCCCCCCCTCGGAATAAAATCAATTGCCTTTTATTTTAGCGAACGACCAGGATGCATACAAGAACTAAATTGTATGCATTACAATGTAACCAGATGATGATTCAATTTTCACGTCCCCATCGATGCGCAGCTAGTCTTTAGAAAAAATAAAACTCCAGAGTTCGGCTTTACCGGGCTCTGGAGTTGATTTGTGGACTCGTATTTTATCTAAGAAGTAGTAGGACTTATGTCACAACCTCGACTCAGATTATAATTGTTTAATCCTTTTGTGTCACTAGTTCGTAAACGTAGGATTCTTCTTCAGGACGGTATACACCATGAAGTTCACCAACTTTAGTGAAACCATTCTTGGTAATCAAATGTTGCATAATTTCGTTGTCTTCATGGGTATCAATCCGGAGGGACTTAATATCCTTCCGATTTTCTTTGATATAATCAATCACACTTTCAAAAAGTCGTGAGGCATAACCATGACCGGCATGCTTTGAATGAATCGCAACCCGGTGAATAACCTGGTACTTATCAGTATCTAGCAACCACTTGCCATCCAGAGCATCATATGAGTGATCTGGAGCATCCACAATTGCTAAGGCACCTACAGTTTGGTCATCGTCTGACTCAACTAGGTATGCCCAACCGTGTTGAATATCTTCCTTAATGTGTTCTTCGTTCGGGTAATCACCCTGCCATTGATCAATTCCTCGTTCTGCTAATTGGTTACGACCATCACGAAGAATATCCATCACTGTATCCAGATCTTCCATGGTAGCTTTGCGTAATCGCATTCGTATTACCTTCCCTTCTGATAAATTGAAATTTAACTTTCACAAATTAACAACCATATTAACTTACCATATTAATAATGACATGTGCAAGCCAAAAGTTCTTCTTCCCTTAATCCTACCGCAAAGACCGGTTTAATGATAACTTAAAGGTATCATCATGAAGAGGAGAAGAAGTATGAAGCTTACTATTACGGAATTATATGAAAAAATGCACCAAAATATGGGAGATTCCGGTTGGTGGCCCGCTGAATCAAAAGCCGAGATCATTGTTGGTGCAATAATGATTCAGAATACTAATTGGCGTAATGCTGATAAGGCTGTTGCCGGGTTTCGGAAGCAAACTAATTTTGATCCCAATCACATTCGCCAACTAACTACTGCAGAATTATACGATCTCGTTCGGCCAGCAGGTTTCTACAAGAATAAAAGCCGAGCAGTTGCGGCTGTCTTTACCTGGTTATCGCAATATAATGACGATTACCGACAGGTTTGCCAAGATCTGGGGCCAACATTGCGGAAAGAATTGCTTAAACTTCACGGAATTGGTGATGAAACCGCTGATGTCCTACTCACCTATATCTTTGAACAACCAACATTCATCAGTGATAAATATGCCCGAGTATTATTTACCCAACTTGGCATCCCTAACCTTACTAACTACCAAAGTCTCGCAAGGCAAGTCAAACTGCCTGCTAACTTCACTAGTGCAGCCGCCCAAGATTTCCATGGTTTAATTGATGAGTTCGGTAAGGTCTACTTTCACCCGCTTACAAAGTTTCAAGAAAGTTTTCTCGCTGGTGATCGGCTAATCCTGTAAACTTGACTGGAGTTTTACTGTCATGTGGAAATACTGTTTATATAAGGCCGTCAGTCTTCCTGAGTTTTTCGTTGGTAACCACGGCTTTTCACGGCCACAATAATGCAAAATCACTGTATTTTTGATCACCCAATCAAGATCCCATTCACCAAGCGATATTGTTTCATAAATTTTTCCGTTACGGGTATCAAAGTTATATAATTGGTCAGGAATTGTTTTGATTCGCTCACTATAGAGTGCATTTAGAACATCCTGATCGGGTAATAGCAAAATGTGGCGGCGGATGTAATCAAAGATTTGATTTGCATCAACCTCCTGACGCATCAAATCAAGATTCATTAAGAGCACCCCCGAGTTATAATAACCATCTGCCCCAAAGTTCTGTAAACGAATCTTATTAATTACGTCAGTAGTATTCGTTAAGCTGGCATGGATTGCTGACGCAAAGAGGTTATTGCCCAATGCGGTATTATATAAGGGTGAAAGGTCATTAATACAAAGTATGTCAGCATCCAGATACAGGATTTTATGGAGAGCCTGAGGAAGCATTTGGTGAGCTAACAATCGGTAATAAATCGTGGTTGGATAGCGATCGGTTACTGGGGCATTTTCAAATAATGATTGTTTGACCATTACTGGATGGTACGTCATCTTTAACTGCTTACAAAAAGCTGCTAATTCTGCTTCCTTCGCTAGCCGCTTTTTCTGTAAAACATAAATGTTGAATTCTTGAGACTTGGTGTTTAAATGAATCGACAGTAAGACGGTTTCTAATTGTTGAACAAAATTGTCATCAATCGCAAATAATAAGTTCATTATGAATTTCCTCCAAACACTCCTGATTATATCAATTATACTAAATTAAAATACTGGAAAGGATTGATTTGATGAATCAAGAACAACAACTAGCGGCAGTTAAGCAATTTACGGTTAATAAACTCGCCAATGATCGGACTGGTCACGGGATGGACCATATTAATCGAGTTGTAAAAAACGCTGCCCGAATTGCTGCCGGTGAGGATTACGATCCCTTCCTCCCCCAAGTAGCAGCTTATCTTCACGATACTGTAGACGAAAAGATTGTTGATAGTGTTATCGCTGCTCAAAATGAGGTCAAGGAATTTCTTCAAAAAATCGAAATGACAACCGAGTACGTGGATACCGTGATGGAAACAATTGATAACATCTCGTTTGCTCATACACTGGAGGGACATCAGATTCAGCTTAGCAAAACAGCCCAAATTGTCCGGGATGCTGACTGGTTAGATGCAATCGGGGCAATTGGAATCACCCGTGCAATCTATTATGGCGGTGCTCATGGCGAGACTATTTATGACCCGAAAATCAAGCCACGGGAAAAGATGAGTAAACAAGAATATCGCAATCTTGACGACGAGACAATTATTAATCATTTTGATGAAAAGCTTCTTGGATTAAAAGACAAACTTTTTACGCCGACTGCACGCACCATTGCCGAACACCGACAACAAGTAATGCTTGATTTTCTTCATGAATTTCATCAAGAATGGGACGCTAAAGCATAAAAAACATCCCTGTAGTTAACACAATTGTTAATTACAGGGATGTTTTTATTTTTGATTATCCTGATCTTTTTTCTTCTGTTTTTTACCCATGTCAATAATTACCGAATCGTTTGAAGACTCATGGTTTGTTGAACTAGGCAACCATTTCTTCCCGAGACGTAATAATAGAATACTAATTGGCGGAACCAAGAATGCATAGCAAAGCCCTGTTAGCAAAGAAGTGGGTAATGCTAATCGAGCAATTTCAATCATTCCATTGCTACTGCCAGTTAATCGCCAACCGACAATTAAGTAGGCAAGTTCTAGCAACACCAGAATGATCAATCCACAGCTAATCCCAATAGTAATCATTTGTTGATGACGTAATTCTTGTGAAGTCGCCTGTTGCCACCTAACTACCCAGCCACTAAAAAGAGTAGCTAAAGCAGTGACCACTACAGTTAACCAATCACTTTGGTTGAACCCTAACAAAATTAATTGGGAAACGACCATTAACAAAGCGGAATTCAACATTCCTAACAATGGGATCGCTGCAATTGCTAGCAAAGAGGTCACCGGAGCAATAACTGTTCCGCTCGGCAATACGCCATGAAGGTTTAGCGGTGACAACAGACAAATCGCTAGTAGGATAACTAGCCAAACGATAACGTGAAATAAACGAACTCTCTTCATCATGATAAAGGCTTCTTTTCCGTATCTTGCAGCCAAGCAAGTGCTAATGCTCCCTGACCCAAATGAACACCAATTACCGGGCCAAAGTAAGACAATTCAAATTTAATATCAGGATGTTCTTCCTGTAACTTGGTCATCCATTTTTCTCCTGCTTCTCTAGCATTAGCATGAAAAACAATTGCCCGTACAGGATAATCGAGTTTTTCAATCGACTCATTGAAAAGCTGTTCACACCGGGCCTTTGCCTTCTTCATTGACCGAACCTTTTCAAAGGCTTCAATATCATGGTTAGGATTATCAAAAGAAAGCAACGGTTTAATCCTTAAAATCGATCCAACAAAGGCGGATGCGTTTGATAATCGTCCCCCACGCACTAAGTTTTGCAGGTCATCAACAACAAAGACATCATGGAACGTATCCCGTAACTCGGTTAATTTCTTTATAATTTCGTCAACGTCCGCTCCTTGCTTAGCCAATCGTGAAGCTTCAATTGCAAGGTATCCCATTAACTTAACCGTGATTCCAGAATCAAAGGGAACAATCTTAATTGTATCTTTCATTTGTTCTGCAAGCTGAGTAATATTGTTGAGAAATCCTGAAATAGTCTTTGTAAGGTGAATACTAATCGCAGCATCATAGCCATCGTCAGCAAGTTTCTGGTAAAGTTCCATCATCTCACCAATTGAGGGCTGAGAAGTACTGGGGAAAGTACTAGCCGTCTTTAATTGATCATAAAATTCCTCGGTGGTGATATCAACACCTTCACGGTAAGTCTTACCATTGAGGATGAACGGGATTGGTACCACATGAATATTATTGGCTGCGATCTCCTCTTCAGAAAGATAGCAGGTACTGTCAGTTACAACAGCTATTTTCATTAATACTACCTCCATTGGAATGTTGTTATTAATGATTAAAGAATAATTGCATAATATAGGTATTTTAACAACATCGTAATAGATATAGAATACCACATCACTGTACAGAAACCAATAATCCTAATCCTTTGAATTGTCCATTTAGTAAAACAAACGGTATAATAGTGATCGCTATGAAAAATCGTTTAATTAAAACAAAGGAGGAACTAACTAATGGCATTTGATGGTTTCTTTACCCATGCAGTCGTCCACGAATTAAATCAGACCCTAGCGACTGGACGAGTAGCTAAAGTTAACCAACCTTACCCTGCAGAATTAATTATGACCATCCGCGCACATCGGCATAATTACTCTCTGCTTCTTTCAGCCAACCCGACATATCCACGAATGCAAATTACACAAATTGCCTACCAGAATCCCGCAGTTCCCAGTAATTTTGCAATGACTATACGTAAATACCTTGAGGGGGCAATTTTAGAATCGATTGAGCAAGTCGATAATGACCGGATTATTAAAATGAATTTTAAAACCCGGGATGAATTGGGAGATCAACAACGACTTATCCTGGTGACCGAAATAATGGCCCGGCACAGTAATGTTTCATTAGTTAACGAAAAGAGCAATAAAATCATCGATACAATTAAGCATGTTGGTTCCGATCAAAACCGTGTCCGCCTGCTTCTCCCTGGAGCAACCTTTGTGATGCCACCGAAACAAGATAAGGTCAATCCATACCTTCCTAATCAAATCTATACGGATCTAATTCGTGAAGACCTCGATGAAAGCGAATTGGCTAAGCAACTTCAAGCACGTTACCAAGGATTAGGTCGCCAGTCTGCTCAAGAACTAGCTCGTGAACTTAAGGCAAGTTCCGATTTGCCAACGACTTATCACACTTTTTTGAAGCGGTTTGAAAATCCGGATCCCGTGATTTATGACGACAATAATGGAAAACGGCAATTTGCGGCATTTCCACCAAGCAACATTAAAGAAGAGCAGCTTACCCATTATGATACCCTTTCTGTAATGCTTGATGCTTTCTATGCACAAAAAGCAGAACGGGACCGGTCTAAAGAATTAGCTGGTCAGGTTCTTAAAGTGCTTCATAATGAACTAAAGAAGGACCGCCGTAAAGTCAAGAAGCTCAACCAGCAACTTGAGGATGCAGCAAAAGCAGATTACTACCGGATTCGTGGTGAAATTTTGACGACTTATTTAGGGAAGCTGACTGCGGGGATGACAGAAATTACCCTGCCGAACTTTTATGATGATAATAAACCACTCAAGATCAAACTTGATCCAGAGCTTTCCCCTTCACGAAACGCCCAAAAGTACTTTACTAAGTACGACAAGTTAAAGACGTCGGTTGATTATGTTAAGGAACAGCTAAAACTTGCCAATGACGAAATTCGCTACCTTGCAAATATTGAGAGTCAAATTGACCTTGCTTCACCAGCTGATATTCAGGAAATTCGTTTAGAACTTCAGCAACAAGGTTACATTAAACAAAAACGACAGAAAAGTAAGAAACGGCGAAAAGTTAGGGTAAGTAAGCCGGAAGAATTTCATACTAGCAACGGGACAACCGTTCTTGTCGGGAAAAATAACCTGCAAAACGATCGCCTTAGCTTTAAGATTGCCAACAAAAACGATATTTGGCTTCACGTTAAGGATATTCCTGGTTCGCACGTCATTATTCGTGATAGTGATCCGGATGACCAAACACTGCTTGAAGCTGCTCAACTTGCTGCCTACTTCTCAAAGGGACGCAATTCTGATAACGTTCCTGTTGATTATCTGCCCGCTAAACGTCTCCACAAACCAAATGGTGCTAAGCCCGGTTTTGTGATTTTTACCGGTCAGAAAACATTGTATGTTACACCACATAAACTAAAAAATTAATCTAATGTTAGATTGAAAATGAGGATTCAAAGCTCGTTAACCCCGGTCTTTGAATCCTCACTTTTTATAATTATGTAATTTTTTAATCCATAAATTGGATCTCAGCACCGATAATCTTATTTGGACCAAGAATTTCTTGAGGCTTCATCTGGAGCGACTCAACTGGAAAAGTGGCACGATAGGTCACGGTTCCTGTTGGTTGCGTGATTTCAGTATCAGCAAGATTAAAGCTCTGATCACTAACAACTCTTCCCAGAAGCGCTGGAAGATTAATCCCTAGTGATTTTGAAAGGAACGCTACTTCCGGAAGGCTAATTGATTGAACTGTTAATGCTTTATATTCCAGTCCATCTTGCTCAAAAATTACCTGATAAAAGCCTGGCTTCGACTGCTGCTCAACTACCTCACAAGCAGTAGCCTGCATTTTCTTTAACTCCTCATCTTTGATTGCAGCCGGTAACTGTAAATTAACCATCTCGTAATCAAAATTAGTGGCAGATTGTAAAGCTGCGGTTGAAGCGAGAAACTTTTCATTTTTCCCGTCCCAGAGGTAATCAAGTGCTACTAACTGGTTAGAGCGTGGTTGCAAATTGCCTAAACGGTCATCTGGCAAGGTAATAACTTTGCTTTGCAAATCATATTGCTTTAACGTTTCTAAGAGATTGGTGTAACTAGCGGGAATGAAAATTAACTGTGGCTGATCGATCTCAACAACCGAAAGAACATTCTCAGCTGATGCGGGTTCAATATACCGCTTGTCGGCAATTAATGTGTTAAGGGTCACAGAACTTGGATTACAATTCATAATAATTGTGTGGAAATTCTGTCGGTGAAGCTGCATCATCATAGAAGCAACAAAAAAGTCCCCAGCATTACTAAGTCCCAATCGTAAGCCACCCGTGCCGATAAATAAAGCACTTGGTTGTGGCAATGTTAATGCTTCATTTTCATCCTCATAGGCCGAATAAAACGTCTGGGTATGTTGATCAAATTCACCAGCAGACGGTTCAACTTCCTTATACTTCACTGTAAGATTATGATCCTGCATCATTTGGTAAATTTGTTTAGGAGTCGTTTCCCAGAGCTTAGCAATTAACTGGTTGCTTAATCCGTTGTGCTTAGCCTTAGCTAAAACCGGCTCTTTTCCTGGATGTTCAATCAATTCGGTTATAAGTTCCTTCATCTTTGCTAGTTGATCAAAATAAAAGGGATCGATCTTAGTCATTTCAACTAGTTCGTAGGCGGTATAGCCACGTTGCATCGCTTCCAAAAGAGAAAATAGCCGTTCAGCATGTGGATGGACTAGCCGATCAACCAATTCATCATCAGATAACTTTGCCTGCGATTGGAGGTGAAAGTCAGTTGGCTCATGATACCGCGATTCAATCGCCTTAAATAACGCTTCCGCTGGGCTTCTGCCAATGCCAAAAACTGTCCCAACAGATTTCTTTTCAGTCCCCAATAATTGCTTTTGCGCTTGTTCCGGACTAAATCCCCAAACGGGTACCCGTGCCGCAATATGATCCATTGCTGGTTCAATTAAGGCCGCATGTTTAGCAAATCCCGGACCTAAATCAATCTCCCGCAATGTTTTGCCTAAATATAACTGGGCGCTCACCATCGCTACTGGATAGCCAGTTGACTGAGCGACAAAGGACACCATCCGGTCAAAGTATGGACTACTCTTAATGACATAAAAATTATCATTAACTGGATCTAGGGCAAATTGAACGTGATTAACCCCAACAATCCGTAATTTTCGAGTAATCGCAAATGCAGTATCCCGCATATCCTGGATTTGGCGGTCAAGGAGCGTCTGCACGGGATTAAAGGCAATCGAATCACCAGCATGAATCCCAATCGGATCCATATCCTCAACCATCCCGAGCATCATCATTGTTCCGGATCGATCACGCTGAACAACCACTTCAATTTCCTTATAGCCAGCAAGACTTTGCTGAACGTAAACCTGCTCTGCTCGCGATTGACTTAGGCACTTGCTGACAGCAGCAGCTAACTCACTTTGGTCGTGAACGATCTGCCGGGTACTTGTAATTTTAGGTAACACGGAGCGAATAATTACCGGATAACCAAGTCGCTGAGCTTCTTCTAGTGCATCGGGATAATTATTAACCGTAACGATCTTCTTCATCGGCGCACCCATTTGACGGAGAGTTCGCTCAAGTAACACTGGGTTATTAACTTGACGCACGGTTGCTTCCGGTACTCCAAGAAGTTCAATCTCCTTTTTTCGCAAAATTCCCTTTTCAAGCAACTCCTGCGTAAGAAGAAAAGCTTGCCGATTACCTAATGTCGGCAGGATTGCCCGTGGTTGGTATTTTTCGATCAATTCAATCAAATGGTTAACGGTCAATGGTCCAATTGATGAATGATCGATAACGGAAGAATCATTCAGGCTATAAGAAAATGGGTTATTGTCCGCTAAGATAGTGGTAACACCAGCTCGACGAAGGTAGGTTGCTAGCTGATAAGTTGCGGAATCAACTTCATCCCCATGCTGAATATTGTTCGGACCAGCACCGATAATCAAAATTGATTTTTTATTTGTCACTACCGTCGTTCCTCCTTCCGCTTCATCGTGTCAATAAATTCATCAAATAAGCCATCTGTTTCATCTGGTCCTGGTGCACCATCCGGGAAGAATTGGACGGAGAAAGCTGGAAACTGCCGATGACGCAATCCTTGGACGCTACTGTCAATCATATCAGTATACGTAACGAATAATTTTGACCGATCGACTGTACTCCAATCAACTGTATAACCCTCTGATTGGTTCGCATAAACGATGTGATCAGTAATGATTTCCTTAATTGGGTGATTCATCCCGTGATGCTCAACACCAAGCGGCATTACCTGAGCGCCATTAGCCAACGCAAATAGTTCATGGCCAAGGCCAATTCCGAAGAGCGGTACTTGTTCCTGAACTTTTCGGATCATTTCCAGGACCGCTGACTTCACATAATGCGGATCGCCAGGACCACTTGAAAGGACTACCCCGTCAGGATCAAGCCGTAAAATTTCGTCGGCAGTCGCGTTATATGGCAGAACAGTGACATTGCACTTTCGCCGACTCAGCTCCCGAAGGATCCCGTTCTTTAAGCCAAAATCAACCACAACCACACTCATTCCAACTCCAGGATTAGGATATGGTTTAGGTGTCGAAACCTGGGCGACCTGCTGATTCGTCAAAACAGTCGCGTGAAGCTGATCAAAGGCATGGTCATCAGGAACCGGAACGATACTTCCCTTTAATGGTTTGCCAGCATCACGAAGTTTATGGGTGATTGCCCGAGTATCAATATTAGTAATTCCCGGAATATTCATTTGGTTTAAATATTGATCCAGGGTTAATCGACGGATATTATCGGTTGCTACATTCGATAACGAGCGAACAATTACCCCTTTAATAGTCGGGACAATTGATTCATAAATATTCCGTTGGATCCCGTAACCGCCAATATTCGGTTGGGTAAAGGTTACAATTTGATTATCGTAAATCTGGTTAGTAATAATTTCCTGATAACCCGTCATGCTTGTATTAAAAACTACTTCACCAAAGGTTACTGCTGGTGAGCCAAATCCATCACCTTTAAAGATGGTTCCGTCTTCAAAAATTAGGTAGCGTGCTGCCACAGTGCTCACTCCTTTTTTCACCGCATTTGTTTCCTTAACTATTATATAAATGATCGGAAATGTTTCAAAGAGCTATTAAATAAAAAGCCTAGCAAATTTTAAAAATAGTTTGCTAGACGTTTACCAATTCACTATGAAGGGCGATCCGTTTTTTCTAAGCGAGCGATCATTTTTTGAAAATACTCCGGGAGCGGCGACGTAAAGGTCATCTGCTTACCTGTCCGAGGGTGCTTAAACCCTAACAACCGTGCATGAAGATACTGACCGTTACCAGAAAGTGTTTTCCGTGGTCCATATAGTGGATCGCCTGCTAACGGGTGGCCAATATACTTCATATGAACACGAATCTGGTGTGTCCGTCCCGTTTCTAACTGGCAGCTGACCAACGTATAGTGCTGAAAACGTTCTAAAACCTTAAAATGGGTTACCGCGTGCCGACCATCTTCAACCACTGCCTGCTTTTTCCGATCCTTCTTTGATCGACCAAGCGGCGCATCAATCGTTCCACGCTCTTCCTTAATCACACCATGAACCAGGGCGACGTATTCCCGTTCATTAGTCTTTGCTTTTAGCTGAGCAGCTAATGAGCGGTGGGCGAGATCATTTTTAGCAATCATTAATAACCCAGAAGTGTCCTTATCAATTCGGTGAACAATTCCTGGACGAAACTCGCCGTTAATTGTCGACAATGGCGAATGGTAAAGAAGAGCGTTAACTAGGGTATGGTTGGGATGCCCGGGAGCCGGGTGCACGACCATCCCCTGGGGCTTATTAACGACAATTACGTCATCATCCTCATACACAATGTCTAAGGGGATGTTTTCTGGCTCTAAGTCAATTTTCTGTGGCTTTTCCGGCTGAACAACAACCTCGTCGCCAACAGCAAGCTTGTACTTTGGCTTAACGGTCTCACCGTTGACGGTAACGTTACCGTCCTCGATCCACTTTTGGAGTTGTGAACGGGAGATATCGGTTAGATGGTGGGCAAGCTCCTTATCAATTCGCCCAGTCATTGCTGAATCAATCGTTAACTTCAACTCATCTGTCACTTTTCATCATCCTCACGAAGCACAATAATAATCAGCATAATTACCCCAATCGTTAGGCACATATCCGCAATATTAAACACCGGGAAATTAACTGGTAAAAATTCAAACATATCAACGACATAGCCTTGAAGCAAGCGGTCAATAAAGTTGCCAATTGCCCCTGCCAAAATTAGACTCAAACATAGTAAAATCTGGTGACTTTGACGAAAGCGCCAAAAACAGTATCCAATTCCCACAATTACAACAACCGTTACAATGCTGAAAAATAATTGCTGACCCTGAAACATACTCCAAGCAGCTCCATAGTTATGGAGGTTAGTTAAATCCATAATCCCAGGAATAAAGTGTTGACTGTGATTCAACGCAATATTAGTGCTGACCCAAATTTTCAGCCATTGATCAAGACAGATTAAAGCAAGGATCAATAAGAGGTAACTAAAAAAGATCATCCCTACTGTTCCTCCTTTAAGTTGCTCAACGCCAGTTTCAGTCGCCGAATAGCCTTATTTGAAAAGGCAAAGTTAAATACTTCCCCATTTACAGTAAAACTAACCGTATGTTTAGTGAACCGTGGCTGACGAATATCAGCTAATGGAATTACTAAATAGTCTTTTTGCAAAACTCTGCTAAAGACCATTTTACTTGGAGTAATTAGCACGGTCCGCCGAAAGATTCCCAAAAGCGTTACAATAATAAAAAGCAAAAAAAGAAGGGCTGTTAACCACTGGAAGTGAGTAATCTCAAGCCAGACAACTAGACCAGCGATAAAAATCAAGAATGTCCAGCACCAGCTAATAATTGTCGTGGTAAGGTTAGGTTGGTAAAAATAACGAGTTTCTTCTTCCATAAAGTAAAGTTTTCCTTTCAATTGGGGTGAATTAATTTTATGCTAAAAATATATACAGATGCTGCAACTAAGGGTAATCCCGGACCAACAGGACTTGGAATCCTAATTATTAATCAGCACCAACAGCAACAACTCTCACAAACTCTTGAGTCCGCAACAAACCACGAGGGTGAATTTGCGGCAGCGATTGCTGGTTTTCAGTACCTAGTTGACCATTATGACCATCAGGAAACAGTTTTATTCTATACCGATAGTCGGTTATTAAGCGATGCAATTGGTAAAAATTATACTAAACATTACCAATCGCAATTAAAACAGTTAAATCAGCTTCTTAGCCAATTTACAACGGTGGTTACCCAGTGGATTAGTGAGCACGAAAATCACGGTGCCCATCATCTAGCCAATCAAGCTCTCCAACAACTTGAATGAAATCGCCCACTATTATAGCAAATTTTAGGCTAAAATGCTGTCTTATTCAGCTAAGAACCAAGTTACGGTATAATGGTAAAAGAATTTGTTAAAGCAGTTAAGTAAAGGACTGGTGAATTTATGTCAACAATTAAACATCTTTATGAAAAGTTTCAACCTTCCCACTACGATGTCTTTATTGATATCAATCGGGAAAAGAAAACCATCACTGGTAACACAACCATTACGGGAAATGCAAGTGAACCCCAAATCAGTGTTAATCAAAAATTCCTCACAATCTCATCCGTCCAAATTGCTGGTGAAGATGTTCCCTTCACAGTAAATAACGATGATGAAACGGTAAATATTACCGTACCGGAAACCGGAGAAGTTACCTTAACAATTAATTACTCTGCACCATTAACAGATACAATGATGGGGATCTACCCTTCATACTACAAGGTTAACGGTGAAAAGAAGCAAATCATCGGAACCCAATTTGAGACTACCTTTGCTCGTCAAGCGTTCCCTTGTGTTGATGAGCCTGAAGCCAAGGCTACTTTTAGTTTAGCAATTAAATTCGATGAACATCCAGGAGAAACAATCATCGCTAACATGCCAGAAGATCACGTTTCAGCTGGAGTACACTACTTCCAGCAAACCGTTCGGATGTCGACTTACCTAGTCGCCTTTGCTTTTGGTGAACTTCAATCCAAGAAGACAACTACTGAAAGCGGTGTTGAGGTCGGTGTTTTCGCCACTAAGGCTCACCAACCAAAAGAATTGGACTTTGCTCTTGAAATTGCGAAAAAGGCAATTGAATTTTACGAAAAGTTCTACCAAACTCCATACCCGCTTCCCCACTCATGGCAATTAGCGCTCCCTGACTTTTCTGCCGGGGCAATGGAAAACTGGGGATTGGTAACATACCGAGAAGCGTACCTCCTTCTCGATCCAGACAATACTTCATTAGATATGAAGCGCCTTGTTGCTACTGTTATTACTCATGAATTGGCTCACCAATGGTTTGGTGATCTGGTCACAATGAAATGGTGGGATGATCTCTGGCTTAACGAAAGTTTCGCTAACATGATGGAATACGTTGCGGTAGACGCAATTCATCCTGAATGGAAGATTTGGGAATTGTTCCAAACTTCTGAAGCACCAATGGCTTTGCAACGGGATGCCACCGATGGTGTCCAATCAGTCCACGTTCAAGTTAACAATCCGGCTGAAATTGATGCCTTGTTTGATGGCGCAATTGTCTATGCGAAGGGCGCACGGATGCTGGTAATGGTTCGCGCATTAATTGGCGATGATGCTTTACGTGAAGGGCTGAAGAACTACTTTGAAGCTCATCAGTACCATAATGCAACTGGAGCGGATCTCTGGGACGCTCTTGGTAAAGCCGCTAACCTTGATATCGGTGCCATCATGAAGTCATGGCTTGAACAACCTGGTTACCCAGTTGTTGAGGCAAAAGTGGTTGATGGGCAGCTTCAATTAAATCAACAACAGTTCTTTATTGGTGATGGTCATGATACTGGTCGGTTATGGCAAATTCCATTAAATGCTAACTATAAGGAAGCACCGCAAATTATGAAGGAACAGACCATTAACCTTGGTGACTATCAAGAATTACGCCGGCAAGAAGGGAAGCCATTCAGGCTCAATATTGGCAACAATTCACACTTTATTATTAAGTATGATCAAACCTTAATGAACGATTTACTTGATCACCTCGATGAGTTAACCGCGATTGATCAACGACAACTACTTCAAGATTTCCGGCTCTTAGCCGATGGTCAACAATTATCCTACGCGGACATCATTCCGCTCCTGCCGCGCTTTGCGGATAGTCATTCCGAAATCGTTAATACCGCGCTTTATGCAATTGTGAATAAGTTAAAGCAATTCGTAACTCCCGGTAACGCAGAGGAAAGTGCCCTAAAGAAATTTGTGAACCAATTAAGTGCCAAGCAGGTTAGTCGACTTGGCTGGAAGCCACAAAGCAATGAATCAAATGATGATCAATTAACTCGGCCAATCGTCTTAGGAGCTGCACTCTATGCAGAAAATCCAGAAGTAATTAAGGCTGCTCATGAAATCTTCACTAACAACTATCAGCGGTTAGAAAAGCTCCCTGCTGATATTCGACCATTAGTATTGCGGAATGAAGTTAAGCATTACGGAAGCAAGGAACTCTTCAACGAATTGCTTGAAGATTACCGGGAGACAACCGATGCTAGTTATAAAGGTGACTTAAACGGTGCAATTACTAGCACTCCAGATAATTCATTAATCACCGAACTAATTAATGAATTTGAAAACGCTGATACAATTAAGCCCCAAGACCTTCGTGGCTGGTACCGCAACGTTCTTGCAAACAATGCCGGTCAACAAGCAGCTTGGGATTGGATCCGCAATGATTGGGATTGGCTTGAGAAGACTGTCGGTGGTGATATGGAATTTGCGACCTACATTACTGTAACCGCGAATGTATTCCATACTTCAGCCCGTCTAGCAGAATTCAAGCAGTTCTTTGAACCAAAGATTGATACCCCAGGATTAACCCGTGAAATCAATATGGACATTAATGTGATCGAAAGTAAGGTTAACCTGATTCAAGCCGAAAAGGATGCCGTTGTTAAGGCTCTTCAATCGGCCACTCGTTAATAAACTAAGATCATTTAAAAAGGAAAGGGACTGTGACATAAGTTCCTAATAATAAGCGGAGTTAGATGAAATCTTCGGATTTCATTTAACTCCGTTTTCCTTTAAAATATGTATTAGTAAAAGAAAAAGACACCGACCAACCTGTCGATGTCTGACATGTACCCATAAAGTTGGAAGCTGAATATTTCAACTGAAAAACTGAATAATAATTTCTTAGGCAACTAAGCTTTGCTCATACTGGAGTGGAGTTTGGTTGCCTAATTTTGTTTGGATGCGTCTTTCATTGTAGAAGTGGATCCACTTTTCAATGGCCTGGATTAATTCTAATTGGTTACGATAACTTGTGTCAGGGGCAATTTCCGCTTTTAACTTACTAAAAACTGTTTCACAGGCTGCATTATCAAGGCAAGTAGCTCGGTGTGACATGCTTTGTCAGATGTGACCTTTCCGTAATAAATGGCGCCAAGCCTTGTGTTGATACTGCCAACCCTGATCGGTATGAAGGGTTAATTGATAACCAGTATGTGGTAGCTGCATAAGCAGCTGTTTTAATGGAGCCAGTGAGAAATGGAGATTGGGATGCAGGCCAAGGGACCAAGTTAAAATCTGGTTGGTTGCCAAATCTTTAATAATTTCTAGATACACGGGTTTCTGATTCTGAGCCTTAAATTCCGTGACATCACAGACTATTTTTTGATACTTACGATCGCTCATAAAACGACGACGAAGTTTATTTTTGGCCTTTTTACCATTCGGTCCTTTAGAAGAATCATACTTGCGAACTCGGCGATTATACTTCGTGCACTTCAGTCCCATTTCATGCATCAAGCGCTGAACGCGCTCATTTGCTTGCCAATCAAACGGTAATACTCGCGGACTTGAGCACTCAGCTGACGAACCCCATATTCAGCTTCAAAGTGCTCGAAGAGCCCTTTGATGACCTCTTTCAGTTCTTCTTCATCCTCATCCGGATGTTGGAAGCAGTTTTGCCAGTATTAGTAAGTTGACATTGAAATGGGGAGCGCCTCAATCAGGTTCTTTAATAGGTACTTCGCCTTGAGCTCATAGATTACTTGCGCGATTTCTTTGTTGGATACTTTCTCAAGGCTTGTAATTTTTTTGAGGCGTCGAGTTGTATCTTTAATAATAAGTTTTCTCTTTGTAGGGTTTGATTCTGCTTTTGGAGTTGATGCAGTTTGTTGGATTGATGTTCGTGGTACTGTGCCCTGTCAAGTTTACACATTAAATAATAAAAATTAGTTGGCCTTGCCAAAGCGGTATTCCGCTGCGGTAAGGTCATTTCTCTTCGCTGAGATAAATTTTTCAGTGAAATAGGTAATTCCTTCTCTAACTTGTTCTTCTAGTTCTAATAATGTTTGTGCTTTAGGTAGATGTGCGATCCAAATAGCCTTAAAATCTGCCCACCAATGTTCTATTACGGCATTGTCAGCCGGTGTCCCTGGTGCTGAATAACTGTGTTGGGCACCATTAACTACTAAATACTGATTAAATGCTTTGGAAGTATACGCCGCACCACGATCAGTATGAATTAACGGAGCTAGTGCTCCTTCTTTCATCCGTGCTTGCTCGAACACTTGAACTACTTCTTCAGCGGTTTCTGTAGGTGTAATTAACCAGCTTACTGGGTATTGACCATATAAATCTAATACTATATGTAGACGAACTTTATTAAGCCAGATTCCGTAATTCAGTTCCGTCGTATCCGTAACCCAAACTTGGTTAGCTGCAGTTTGGTCAAATTGTCGGTTAAGAATATTTTCAGCTTCATAAGTTTGCTGGGCTTGAATACGTTTGTGGGTTGGCTGACGATAGTCGGCCTTGATACTATGGCCTTTCATAATACGAATGACTCGTTTCTTATTAACGGTATAAGAGATCTGCTGACTTAACTTGATTAACCTAGTCATTTTGTCATAACCAACGCTTTGCTTATGTTCATTTTCTAACTGTTTAATCAATTGGAGAATCTCCGATTCTTCAATCTCATATTTAGTCGGTTCATGTTTCAACCATTTGTAGTAAGCCTGTCTAGTAATTCCAGCGACCTTGGCCAATTCACTAATGGAATAACCTTCATTGTTCATTTCTTGAATCGCTTGATATCGTCCGGTCGTTTCACCTCCCGATTGCGTATTTCGACTAATTTTTTTGCGAAAGCGATTTGCAGCTCCCGTTCACGGTCACGAGCTTCTAGCTCACGAACTCGTTTCCTTAGTTTTTCTAGTTCATTAGTGGGCTCTTTTCCTTTATTACGCCCACGGTTATCTTTTAGTACTTCCCAGTCGCTATTTACTCGGTACTTCCGTACCCAAGAATAAACTCGTTGGTAACTAATATCATACTTCTCTGCAGCCGCTTTATAGTTATTGCTATGTTCAATTGTCCATCGGACAATCTGCCTCTTTTCATCAAAGGTTACTTTTCGTCCCATTTTTCTGACTCGCTTTCTCGTTGTCTGATTAACTCGGAGTTTGTCATTATTGTAACTGATAACCCATTGATGTAGTTGAGAAATATTTCTAATTTGATACTGCTGGAGAATTGCTTGATTAGTATACTTGCCAGAAAGATAAGCTTTTACAGCAGTTAACTTAGTCTCTAATGAGTACTTCTGATTATGCTTAGGTCTAATTAATCCCGCCAATCCAGCGAGTAGGAATTGCTTAATCCACTTACTCATGTTTGCTGGTCGGACACCATGGTAATCGGAGTACACCGTTAAACCATAATCCGATTTCTGATAATCATGAAGTAATTTAAGCTTTTCAATAGTTGAATAACTTACAATGCAAAACACCCCCTAGGATTCACACTTTTATTATTTAAAGTGTCAACCCTAAGGGGTATTGTACGCGTCATGACGATTGACCATTTTTCGTTTTCCTTCCTGAGCGCAATCGCAGTAAGGCTTGTGGTCCTTGCTTATTGTAAAGACATTCCCATTGATATACGAAACCAGGAGAACGATAAGCAAAGTGAATGCATGTCTCGGCAATTGACGCCAGATTAGTTTGTTTCTACTTTACCAAATTCACTCGAAAATCCCCAGTTACAACTGGCGGATGAAGTAGTACTTCCTTACCAAATCGTGCATAAATTCCCACTAAAATTTGAAAATCAAATCTGGCAATCCCGTATTTCTTAGCTACAGACATTAAACTGTCTATGCCTTTCGCGTACTCTTGAATCGCCTTAACCTTAGTATTGATACTGATTTTTGTTATAAAAATACCCCCAGAGTTGATTTCCAACTCTAGGATACACGTCAGTCTTCAAAATACCGGGTATACACTTTTTGGTATTGATGAAAAATCAATACCAGTTTTTTGTGGCGAATTTACAATTGAAATGCAACACAAAGTAAAAAAATAAACCCATACCGGGTAGAATATGTTTAACGACCAAATCAAACAATTCGAGGTACCCGGTATGAGCTATAAACATCTTACTATAAAAGAACGTGAAATGCTTATGTTTTTACGAGCTAAGGGGTTATCTATCCGGGCTGTTGCGTTACGGCTGGGACGAAATCCAAGTACTATTTCACGAGAATTAAAACGTTGTGCAGGTAATTATTCCCCAAGTAAAGCAGAAAATGACTATCATCAAAAGCGGCAGAATTGTCATAAGAAGCGGCTATTAGACAGCCATCCACAACTACGCCGTCAAATTGTTCATTACATCTTAGATCTGCACTGGTCACCAGAGCAGATTACCGCTCGCTTTAATAAGGAACATCAATGGTGTGTTAGCTACAACTCCATTTACCGTCATATCTATCAACACAATTTAGGTGAGAAGTACTCCTCACGTGGTGATACCGGTATTCAGCGCCATCTCAGACATAAACATCGGACTCGGCATTCAAAGAACACTAGACGACATCGAGCAGTACAGACGGACTATATCTCAATTCATGAGCGCCCTGGTTTTATCAACCAGCGTCAACGTATAGGTGACTGGGAAATCGATACTGTGATTGTTACTTCATCCTTTTAACGGTTGTCGATCGGCTTAGTCGGCTTACTCTTATCAAAAAGGTTGCGCAAAAGGACTCGCAGGAGATAAATAAAGGCTTAGTTGAACTGTTAGGGGCCATTCCTAAAGAATTTGTTCATTCTATTACACCAGATCATGGGACCGAGTTTCTTCATCTTGATGAAATCAGCGAAAGGTTAGGTGTTATTGTCTATTGGCCTGATCCATATTCCCCCGAACAGCGTGGAACAAATGAGAATACAAATGGATTAATCCGGGAATATTTTCCCAAGCGAACAGATATTGATAATTATACAGAACAGGACGTTGAGCAGTGCCAAAAGCAGTTAAATCAACGTCCGCGCAAGGTGTTAAACTATGAAACCCCATATGAAGTATTTTTTGACAAACCGTTGCACTTAGTTCGACAATTCGCCGTACACAAAAAGGACAACTACTGCCCTCGTGCTGTACAATCAATTCACCACAAAAATCATATAAAGAAAGTTATACAGATATTCCTAAATAATTCTATCCTAAATCTCCTCGGAATTGAAGACCAAAACATTAAAGATCTTAACGTTGAAACGACTTCGAAAAACAATGATCAGCTTAAAGTAATCCATGCTTCCTTATCTTATCCGGTGTCACGCTATATAAATTATGGATTTAAAATTGTGGTCAAAAATGGCTTTCGTAAAACTCATCTTCGCTTAGCTAGTCTTAATGGCATGCGGTATGAAATGATCCTGGCCAAGCAACGTTATTACTGTTCCAATTGCCAGACAACCTTCGGTGCGACAACTGATTTAACTAAGCCCAATCAGACCCTTACTCGAAAACTCAAAAGTCAAATTATGCTATTTGCTCATGAAGGTATGAATGGCGAGCTAATCGCTCGCCTCTGTCATTGCTCGCCCAGTAGTGTTCGGCAGACGATTATCGAACGCGTTAAACCACATTATCGGATGGCCGTTCTTCCTAAACACCTCTGCTTCGATGAGTTTCGTTCGACTAAGTCCATCGTGTCATTTATTTGTTGTGACAGTGAAAGCCACCAACTAGTGGTTAAACTTCACAATCGGCTTTCACCATCGATTATTGATTACTTTGAAAATCATCGTTATAGTCAAACCGAACGAGCTCTCGTTATCGACCTCAATGCACAATACCAGAGTTTTATTTACCGTCTATTTCCGAATTATTGATCGTTTTCATATCGTCCAATTGGCCGGCTGAGCTTTAGATAACTGTCGACTTAATATTCTTAAGTTCTTAGATAAACACAGTCGCGAATATAAAATCATGAAAATTCAATGGCGTTTATTTCATCTTAAGCAGACCGAACTTCACCCTGAGAAGCCTGTTTATCTCCGGGAGATAAATGAATATATGACGAAGCAAAACGCCGTTGACTTAATCACCAGTAAATTCACTGACTTTAAGGGCGTTTACCAAACATATCAAGCAATTACTCAAGCCCTTCGGAAGCGTGATCCTAAACTTCTTCAAGCGGTTTTACAAAATTACCAGACTACCAATACTGAAATGGATACCACGATTAACACCCTTAGGAAGAACCAACAAGCGGTAATTAACAACACCAAGTATGAGTTTTCGAATGGTCCATTAGAGGAAATTAATTGGAAAATCAAAACTCTTAAACGAACCTGTTATGGGTTTGCCAATCAAAACTTCTCCTTTTTAAGAATTGATTGCCTATTTGCATAAAAAATACCACCCACATTTCTGTGAGTGGCATCGATATCCATCAATACCAGTTGACAGATACCCCATTTTGTTAGTTCTTAACTATTATAAAGATAACGTGCGAAATAACTACAGAGCTAGTGTCTAACTACGAACGCTAGCCGTGCCCACTATCGTTCTAGGTTAGCCATACATCCTGTCAAGAAAGTTATTTCTCACTCACTTGTTTAGCTTGGTTTCGCTCTTAGTTAAAATACTATTTCTCGCGTTTTTTCTTCATCCCAGCTAAACCAAAGATACCTGCAAGGGTTGCAAATGCAAACCCAAATAAAGAATTATTATTTTGATCATTACCAGTTTGGGGAAGAACATTAGCTTTTGATTTTCCTTTTATTGGAATCTGAACTAATCGATGTGAGGCAAAGTGTTGATTTGTAACATGTTGGATTACCTGTTCAACTGGTTTATTTTTCGGCTGATCATCAGTTACCTGCTTGTCACCACTACTTGTTGGTACTACTGGTTTAATAGGTTCTGATGGTTGATTATCCTTGACGTATTCAATTTCAATATTTTCGTTTTGATCACTAGGAACAACCATTTCAGTTGGCACAGTAGTCTGACTAGCTATATAACCATCAATTTCCGGCACAGAATATGTTGGCCATTCATTACTACCATTAGCTTGCCAACCACTATAAGTTACCTTGCCAGTAACCGCATCAAATGTTGCAGTCCGTATAAATTTAACCGTTTGAGTAATTACCTGTCGTTGTCCATCAGGTAATTTAACAGTAATGATCCGCATTACCTCTTTTGTTAGGGATTTCATCTTTTCATAAGTAGTTGATGGATTACCCGGAACTTTGCCAGTTGGAATATCAGTCGTAGGAGTTTCCGGAGTAACAATAATTGTACCATGTTCAACCTGGATTACCACAGTTGGAATACCTTCTGCTGTTGCTGTAACAGTCTTTGGAATTTCTTGACTTGGAACTAGCTGCCAGCCTGCTGGAATTTCCGGTTTAACTGCTACTGCCTCTCCAGTCTTTCCGCTAAGTGGACTTGTACTAATTTCATTACCTTCTTTGTCTTGGTAAGAAATAATACCACTTTGTTCATTAGCTGTATAAGTAACCTCGATAGTCTCATCTTTTTGACCATTCTTAACTTCAACAGCTGGAATTACTTCTTCACTTGCGGTGTAGCCCTTGACTTCTGCTGGAACAAATTCGCTCCAATTTGCAGTTGACCATGAACCATAAGTTACTTTACCTGTTACATCATCGTAACTCGCGTCACGGTATATCTTCGCAGTTTGAACTTCTGTACTCTTAGTTCCATCTGGGTTAATTACATTGATCGTCCGAGTAATTGCTTGGTTCAAGTCATTTTCATGAGCTCCATCAATTTCTTTACCCGTTGGTGTCTTTTCACCTTCTGGAACTGGATTATTATGATCAACATTGGTTGTCCCATGCTTAATCATAATTAAAGTAGTCCCATTATCAACAATGATTTCAGTAGGTACATCACTTGGATCACTTGCTACCCAACCTACTGGAATTTCAGGAGTAAATGGAAGTTTTGTTCCTTTTATATGACCATCAATATTAACTGAACTAATTACATTATTATCGGCATCCACGTAGTTAATAGTTTGGCTACTATTTTCCAAAGTAAATGTTGCTGTTGAACTAAAGTCAATATTGTAATTTGGATTTTCATGACGAATCTTATTGATTACATCTCCACTAAACTCGACATCATAAGTCCCAGCTTCAGTTAATTGAGCTGGATGACCATCTTTACTGAATACAAAATCACTCGCTGTTAATCCAGTAATAGTTTGTTGTTGTCCATTTAACACTACAACAACTGAATAGTTATGAGGATCAAGTTCTAAGTCTTGAGTAGTTTGAGAGCCACTTATTATTGCATTCGTCTTAGCAGGAATAATTACTAATAATCCCTGACTGCCGTCATAGTTGTAGTTGTAGTTACTATCAGCTACTTTGATAGCATCAATACCAGCTTGACTTAATTCAACTTGATAAGTACCTACATTTATTGGATTTCCAACAACTTGAATATCTTTATCAGTTAAGTGATAAGTTTGACCATTAGAAAGTTTAACTTCAAATTTATCAGGATCTAATGTCACTGCACTTCCTGTATAAGGAGTTTCTTGATTGCCATTAAAGCAAATTGTTACATTCGCTTTACTAATTGTGACACTAGCTAAACCACTGAAGTTCCAAATGTAGTTATTGTTAGTAGCAATTTTACTTTGACTAGAGTCCTTAAGCTTTAAGTAATAAGTACCAACATTTATTGGGTTTACAATCACTTTACCAGTTTCATCAACCCACTCATAGTCATCAGCAGATAAAGTAGGTGCCATAAGATTTACGCCATTGTTAGTTACAATGCTATTAGTAATCTTATCAACATTAATTACAGGAATTTGACCATTGTAAACCACTTCATATGAACCTGAAGTGGTTACATCAGCGTTAGCTTTTTCAATTGTAAAGTCTACCGTATCATTATTATAAGTATAGTTATAATGATTACTTTCAAGATTTCGAATTTGACCTAATGCTGCTTCGGTTAATCTAACCTTGTAAGTACCTGCATTAGTTGGTGCAGGAATTGGATTGCCTTGATCATTTACAAATTCAAGATCTGTCGGCTTTAAGACATAAGTTTGGCCATTTGATAACTTCACATTAATGCCGTTAACAACTCCATCAGTAGCTGGAATAACTACTGGATTTCCCGTGTAAATTGTAGAACCGGCACCGTCAAGGGTAATGGTTGCAGTTGCCTTTTCAATATGATAATTACCCGCGCCTTGGTAATTCCAAGTATAGTTGGCATTTCCAGCAATCGCATTTTGAACTTTTTGCCAACCAGTTTGGCTCAAGCGTACTTGATAAGTTCCAACTTCACTTGGTGTAGAAATCACTTTTCCATCTTGCAAGAACTCGTAATCGCTTGCCGTTAATTGCAAATCACTCGGCAACGCAATTGTCTGTTCATTTGGATTATCGGTAGTGATTTCTGGAATAAAGTTAGCTGGCTTAATTGTTGCTGGATTACCAGTCCAAGTAATAGTTTGAGTACTAGTATCTGTCAAAGTGATCGTAGCGTTAGCTTGATTAATCTTATAAGTGTACTCACCACTAATTGCGCCAGTGGCAAAACTATAGTTAGGGTTAGCAGCCTGAATCTTAGCGATCGAACTATCCTTAAGCTTCAAGTAGTAAGTGCCGGCATTAGTTGGTAAGCCAGTCATTTCAGTGTAAGTACCGTCTGCATTCTTGGTGTACCAAGCGTAGTCATCAGCGGTTAAATTAGAAAGATCTAAACTTTGACCATCGACTAAGCCACTTGGCGTCCAAGTAATTGAATTAAGAACATCACTAACTGAAGTTCCTTGACCGTTGTAAAACTTATTGCCATTTCCGCCTAAAGTATCAGTAGCTGCTTTTTGATTAATCGTGTATTTAATCGTGCCACTTGCGGTATTAAAGCTGTAGTTAGGATTATTCTTTTGCAATGCTTGCAGAGCAGAAGGTTTCAAACGGGCTTCATAAGTGCCAGCATCAGTTGGGATCGCATCTAGCTTCTCACCTTGGGCATTATACCAATCAAAATCACTGATAGTAATACCTTTCATTGATAATGGGTTATCAGTAACAAGATCATTAGCGTTAATCGTTAAGTCTTTTACATCTAAACTAGCAGGCTGACCATCGTAAGTCTTTTCTTGATCCTTGCCCGAAATAGTTACATCGGTAATTGACTGAGGAACGATTTCAAAGGTAGCTGAACCAGTTAAGCTGTCCGTACTAATTTTTACATTCCCTGAACCAGCATATTGATCAATTGCAGCTTGCAAATGAGCCAAACCAGCTTGGGTCAAGTTAATAGTGTAAGTCCCTACATTAGTTGGTGCTTCACCATTAACCCAAATGTAATCACCATCTTGCAAGTGGTAAATGCTATTTTCAGTGCTACCAGGGAAGGTCAAGTTAACAATAATGTCACCACCATTGTTAAGTTCAGCGGTAGTTACTGCTGATCCATTAAATGTCATTTGGTTAGAACCTGACAAGCTTGCACTAGCCTTAGTAGCTGCATTAATCGTATAAGTGGCCTTAGTATTAAATGTCCACTTGTAGTTATCGCCATTGTTACCAGTTAAATTCTTCAACTTAGCTTCACCGGCTGGTGATAATTCAACCGTATAAGTTCCAGCATTAATAGGATCGCCATTAGTAAACTGCAAATCATCACTAGTTAACTTAATTATTTGTGCAGTACCGTCTGGAGCATAAACAGTTGCTGAATAAGTTAAATTATACTTACCAATGTTCAAATCAGCTGGTGTAGTAACTTTCCGGTCGTAGGTCTTACTATCGCTACCATTTAAGCTAATCGTTAGTTTACCTGAGTTAACGGTAAAGGTGCCATAAGAAGTTACATCACTTGCGGCCTGGGGATAAGCATAGTTAGTACCCAAGGCCGCCTTGATATTATCCAGGCCTTGAGATGATAAGACAACTTGGTAACTACCAACGTTGCCTGGTGTTTGACTAAAAATCAAATCGCCATCTTTAGCTTGGTAATTTAAAGTAGTACCATTTTCGGTCAGCACAGTTAGGGTGTAACCTTGAGGATTCTTCTTAATAGCAGTTAACCAATCAGTGGAACCATAAATTACGTTTTGCTCATTACCACCGACAGTAATCGTTACTGGCATTTGGTCAACAAAGAAATTAGCTCGTGCTGCAGAAGCTTGCGTCCAATTATAGTTCGTTGATCCAGTTAAATCTTGGAGTTTCTTTAGACCCTGAGCAGACAATTGCACTTGATAAGTGCCAACATTACCTGGAGTAGTTACAAACTCTAAATCGCCTGTTTCAAGCTTCAAATCTGTATAAATTGGCTCATGTTCATTGTCAGTTGTCGCATTCTTGACCGGTGCAGTAATGGTTATACTGTAACCATTATCGCCGCCATATTGAATCGTCGAATTTTCACCATATTTAATGCGCTCAACACCATTAATCATAATAGTAGTATCAGCAGGGGTAATTACATATGTTGCTGGTTCATGCTCTGCATCGACAATATTTGCATTAGCCGAACTATTTTTAGCGCTACCATTTGTTTCAATCACAGTGTCCCAATCATAATCTGGGAAGGCAGTCTTTAGTTTCTGCAATAATTGATTAGAAATCTTAACTTGATACGTACCTACATTAGTTGGCATTTGACCATTGGTAAAGCCATCAATGTAAACATCACCAGTTTGCAAACCACCAATTGCTTTAATAATTTCAGCAGCGGTTGGCACAGGAATATTATTATCAGTCCAGTTAGTCAATTCAACATGGTAGGCATTTGGATCAAGGGGTAAATTAGTTCCGTAAATGGTCGTTTGATTACCATTTAAGGTAACCTGAGCCTTGCGGGCATAAATCAAAAAATCACCAGTTGCATTACCTAAACTAATATCATAATTACTTGCGCCGGTTAGGTTCTTAATCTTATTAAGTGCAGAACTTGTTAAACGAACATAATAAGTTGGATTACCTGTTTTATCGTTTTCTTGGGCGTTAGCATGGCTGACTGGATTACCAGCAATATCAACCACTTCTAAATCTTCTGGGGTTAAAGTGAAGCTTCCCAATCCAATTGGCTCATCATTTGAGTTACCCCATACTAGTTTAATATCACCATTATCAAGCTGTGTTTGGGTAATGGATGCATTTTGACCATTATAAACTTGTGACGCAGTTCCACTTACGCCGATAATCAAGCTTGCTGGATAAATGTGGTAAGTAATGCGGCCTGAAATCGTACTATTTCCATCCTTAACAAATGTGTAGTTAGGGTTAGCATTCGCAAAAACGGACTTACCTTTTTCATTCAATTGGAGGTAGTAGTAACCTGCATCAGTTGGTGCAGAAATTGGGTTGCCATCTTGATCGACCCATTCAAAGTCATCAGCAGTTAAATCTGGAATAGTCAAACCTTCAACATTATTGAAGCCAAAGTTCTTCTTGGTTTCTTCATTATTTGGATCGAAGCTGACTGCGTGACCATTGTATTCACTCTTTTCGTTACCATCTAACTGAACGTCTGGTGACACGGCTTGTGTAATTTGGAAAGTGGCACTCCCTGTATTGTCCTTAGACAAGATAACATTGCCTTTACCAACGGCTTCATCGATTGCAGCTTGAATTTTATCAAGACCTGCGCTAGAAAGAGTCAGAGTATAGGAACCGGTATTAACAGGGGCTTTACCATCTGGAGTATTCCAAACGTACTCTCCATCTGCAAGAGTAAAACTAGTTGGTAAGTTAACAATATTATTACCACTAATAGCTACCTTGATGGTTGAACCATCAGTATACAAATCAGCTGTCGTTACTGAGTTGCCATTATAAACCATCGAATTGTGACCGCTAAGTTCAGTATTAGCGCTAGCAGGAGTAATGGTGTAAGTACCAGTTCCACTAGATGCGGTGGCAAACCAAGTTACATTATCACTATTAATTTCTTTAATACGATCCCAACCGGCTTGTGATAAGCGAACTGCATATTTTCCAACATTAACTGGAACAGCAGTAGTCCAAGTCCCATCAACATTAAATTCAATATCACCAGCAACTAAGTTATAGGTTGGATTATTTGGTTCATTCAGCTTGATTGAGAAGCCGTTTAAGTAATCACTATTAGGACTACCAGTGTAAGTGTATGAAGGATTGCCACTAAATTCTGCAGATGCTTGAGCCTTGTTAATAACTAAAGTACCAAAACTCGTGCCTTGGCTAATCTTGTAATTATCACCAACCGCTTGTTGAATCTTCGCAACACCAGTATCAGTTAGGACAATATGATAAACATCACCAGCATTTGTTGCAGTGATAGGCTTACCGCTGACATCAACAATTTGGAAATCATCAGAATCTAGTTGTACATTGCTTAAGCTAGCTGTTGCTCCATCTTTAGAGCTAATACTTACTTGAATGCTGTTATTCCCATTAGCATTATAATCAACGCTAATTGGTTGGCCCGTGTAAGTTTCGGTTTGTGTTCCATCCACACTTACAGTATTTTCAGCAGCATTAATTGTATAACTAGCACTTCCAGTAAAGGCATTATCAGAAAATACTACATTCGGTGTGTTATTTTGACCAGAACCTGCTAAACCAAGAATATATTTTTCAAGGTTGGAAATACCATCCGGTGTCAAAGTAATCGTGTATGACCCAGCATTAGTTGGTGCAGAACCACTACTCCACTTGTAGTCACAATCTTTAAGAATATAGGTCTTGTTAGCATCAGTAACACCTGGGAAGGTTACCGTTACACCAATTTGCCCATTGCTATTTACTTCAGCAGTTGTAGTAGCTTGACCATCGTATGTCCGTAAGTTAGAGCCACTTAATACCCCACCTGCCTGAGCTTGTGTAATAGTGTACTCAGCTAATTTATTACCATTAGTCAAAGTAAAGTTAGGATTATCCTTCTGTAGAGTAGAGAGCGCAGAGTCCTTAAGTTTTATGTGGTAAGTTCCAACATTTTCAGGATTACTGATCAAATTACCCTGAGCGTCTACCCACTCATAACTATCATTAGTAAGGCCAGTAGTATTTAAAGCAACCTTGGCATTGTTAAAGTTAGTAGTAATTGTTAATTTGGAAGGATCGATGCTAGTCGTTGGTTGGGCATCATAGATCTTAGTATAATTTCCAGATGTCTGGTTGCTTAAAGTGAAAGTAACTGGTGCCGGATTAATAATATAGGTGGCAGTACTGGTAAAGGTTGAATTACCCTGAGCATCTACCCATTTAATACTGTTATTACCAAATTCTTTTATAACATTTTGCTTACCTTGTTCCGACCAACGTAACTCATAGGTGCCGGCATTAGTTGGCATTTCAGTCGTCCAAGTTTGACCATTATCAGATGAAAATTCAACATCTCCCGCTTGTAACTCATAGACATTTCCAGTTGGCCCTGTAATTCCAATTATGATTGGATTGTCACCATCCCCATTATTAAGGTCATCAAGAGTGATTGGACTGCCAGTATAAGTTGACTCATTAGTACCTGCCAAAAATGCTGTTGCAGTTGCCATATAGGTTATATTAATTACAGTCGGAAGTGTATCGATAGTGACAGTTTGAGCTGGAATAGGTCTATAGTTAGGAATATCTAACGTTGTTTCAGTAGTTGTCCCATCAGGATGAGTAACTATTTGTTTAATGTCTGCTGATGTATAGCCTGTAGGTGGCATTATTGGAAACCTACTCCACTTACCTGTAGTCCAGCCACTACCATCAAAACCATCAAATACTACTCCGCTATCATCAGCATTTACGCGTACAGGTCTAGTAATCGTTGCGGATTGAGTTATAGTTGCTGGTCTAGGGCTTATAATGTTAATTACACGGTTAATAGTTTTTTGCGTCAATGATTTAGGTACATAGTAAGTCGTTAATTTACTGGTGATATTATCGACCGTACCAAAGTCCGTAGTTAACTGCCCATTAACTAGAGAATCCGCTTTTTCATAGCCGTCAAGATCAGGGGCAGTGATAGTGATCTTAGAACTACTATCTGTTGGTAAAGTCCAAGCTCCACTAACTATTTGGAAGCCATTGCTACCCTTATTTGTATTTAATTGCCAGTCACCATAAGTAACTTTACCAGTTACCAAATCTTTAGTAGCTTTGCGAATGTAGTAAACATCTAAAGTGGCTGAATCAAAAGGTGTAGCTTCGAGTGTGCAATTTTCATTAATCTTAACAAAATCAGCCATCACCGTGCGTGTTTCTTGTGCAGCTGGATCAGTATTAGTTACGTCTTGAGTTTTATGAACTAAGTGAACCACAACATTTGCACCATAGAATGAAGAAGCGGCCTCAGTCGTCCATCTATAATTTGGTATTGTCCAATTACAACTTGAATCTGTAAATGATACCCAGAAATCCCCAGCAACTGTTGCTCCTGCAGGTACTCCAGAGACACTAACAGATTGATACTTAGCTGGATTTACGCCATTTGGAAATGTAAGTCGAGTATATGCCCCATTACCAGCATTTTTTATATCAAATTGAGTAATTTCCTTATTTTCCGTATCATCCCAGTAAGTGATCGTAAACTGCATTTGTTGAGTAACGGTAACATTAGCAGTAGCTGGAGCAGTTACGGCAGTGTATTGCTGGCCATTCACAGAAACTGGATAAGTGGCAATAATTTTAACATTATATGTTCCTACTTGATTCCAGTTTGGTTCACTATTATCAGCAAATTCAAATGTAGTACCTGATGGAAAATCAGCCACATTAGCAACTAAATCTTTAGCTGTTAAAGTCTTCCCCTTATAGGTAGTCTTATCTTGAATTTGAAGATTTTTCTTTTGATCTGCCGGGATAGTAACAACTTGGTATGTAGCAGTTGCATAGTTAACCAAGTGATTGTTGTGACCAGTTACATCATCAACAGGGTCAGTTGAAACTCTCTTTAATACATAGTTATGTTCAGTAACATAATCCTCAAGCTTTTGATCAACTATGTCTTTGTAACTATTAATGGCATCCGTCATGTTACTTGCGCTAGCTGCATCATAAACAACCGGGAACGAAAGGGTTGTACTTTGTCCACCATCTACATTATTAATAGTAATATTGTGGGTAGTATTGTTTTTACTGGATAAAAGAGTGTAGAGATTACCACTAGCTAAAATGATTGGCTGAGTAAAGCCGCCATTGGCAATACCCAAAGTGTTTAACTTATCAGCAGTAAGTGTGGAGTTATTGCCGAGATAAACAACTGACTGAGTATTATTTATGACATTAGATGCACTGGTTACCTTACTAAAGTCCCAATTAGAAAAATCAACATACTGAGCCGATGAACCAGCAAACAAGTTTGTCATATTGGTAACATTACTCGTATTCCAGTTAGCAATCGCACTTGCATCAACTAAGGATCCTTCATTGGCAAAAGTTGCTTCAAGATTAGTGACCTTACTGGTATTCCAGTTTTCCAAACCATGCAGGCTTGTTAATTCGTGGTTAACATTAAATGCCCGATTCAAATCAGTCACATTGCTAGTATTCCAATTAATTAAGGCACTAATGTCAGTCAGATTAGCATCACTCATAAAAATGACACCCATGTCAGTTACATGGCTTACATTCCAATTTTCTAGACCTTGTAAGTTTGTAAAACTATTATTAGCAAATGCAGTGTTGAGTTTTTGTAAACTGTCAGTCTTCCAATTGCTCAAAGGAGAAAGATCTGTAACTTTGTTAATATTGTTGAAAATCCGAGTCATATTCGTAACTTTTTGAACATCCCAGTTTTCCAAACCAGTTAAACTAGTCACGCCCGTCGCATTTTGAAATAAAAAGGCCATATTAGTTACATTAGAAACATCCCAATCACTAATTCCAGTCAAAGAGGAGAGCTTAGTAGTACGTTCAAAAGTACTTTGCATCGAAGTAACACTACTGGTATCTAAACTGTTGGCATCTAAATTGGTCAAAGTAGTGTTATTTTGGAAAGTATTATCTAAATTAGTACTTACAAGCTTAATCTTCTTGTCATCAGTCTTACTAAAAGCAATAGTAGTAGCATTTTGCCAGCTTTTAATTAAATCATTAGAGATCGATACTTGAAGATTATTAGTTGATTTTCCAGCTTGCTCAAAGTCAGCTTCATTAGGCACAATAATGTGAGTTTGATCGCCAGTGTAGCCAGTTAATTGGTAATAATTGTTTCCATCAAATGTCGTGTTCTGCCCTGTCCACTTAGAAGTATCTAATGTCCCCCAAGTAGCAGCATCATATCCGCCGTTAGTTGTGGCTGTTGTTGTAGCAATCTTATTTTCTTGAAGTGCTTCATTGGCAGGATTGTCAGCAGTATTTACATTGAGAGTAAGAAAAGCATTTTTATTTTCTTCTTCACTATTAGTTTTATTTGCAGAAGAAGCGGCACTTGAATTTTCAGTATCTTGAGCAGTTGTAGTCTTTTGTTCACTGGTTTTAGAAATGTCAGTAGTATTAGCTACAATATTTCTCTTCGCTTCATCAGTATTTTGGGCAGTCTCAGCCACTGAACTTTGCGTTTGCGCCGGTTCAGCTGAAATTGAAGTGACAGAAATGCTACCTGCTTGCGCTGTTGCTGGGGTAGTCGTATCTGCTTGGACACTAGCATTTACTACTGCAGTTGCCCCAAAAGCCAACATAAATGTGGCACAAGCAGTAATCCACTGCTTCTTGGCCTTATATAATTTATAATTCTTATTTTTTGGAGTCATACTTCGTAAAGGATTATTTTTACTCATAAGATCTCCTCCGTTTCTTAATCATTTATCTTCTTATAATTATAGACTAATCTAAATCTTTTTAAATCATTTTTTATTATCCCCTTATAATTAAAAGTCAACATAATTTATACTTAGCATTATTAAGAGCAAAATTAATAAAGAACGAATGGTCGCTTTACACTTAATACGATCCGCTACCGCAATACATTAGTCATTGCTTTTCGTTGTTTCTTTCGGCTACTCCTTTGCAAATAGGTAATACACAAGTCGGGCAACCAGTGCTTGTAAAACAATCGTGACTACGCTTTGTGCAAGTTTTCTTTCCCATTCATAATTTCAGCTCCATTATTCAAACCATTCCTTGTAATTAAAACCAAGATTCCATAATTTTAATTATACTCGTTTTTTATTACTTTGTTTAATAGAATCTTCTATCTAAATAATTATTAATCATCATAATAATCTTTAATTTACCAATATAAGCACCAAAAAAGGGGGCTGTGACATAAGTCCCTAATAATAAGCGGAGTTAGATGAAATCTTCGGATTTCATTTAACTCCGTTTTCCTTTAAAATATGTATTAGTAAAAGAAAAAGACACCGACCAGCCCGTCGATGTCTTCAAAATACCCTCGAAAGGATATATAAAACATTGGAAACTAATTATAACATGAATCAACTTAGTTTGAACATACCTACTGCCTATGAACCTGAATTAAACCATCCTGCTCGTTATATTAACCAATTAGTTGAAGGCCTTGCGATCCGCAAGCCTAATATTATGGGGCGACCAAGGGAATACAATCCGAGAATGTTATTAAAATTGGTCCTTTTAGCCTACAGTTACGGTATTATTTCCTGTCGGAAAATTGAACGCTTTGCTCGTGAAAATATTGTCGCAATATGGTTAACTCAAGAACAGCGACCGACTTACCGTACGATTGCTCGCTTGATGATTTCTAAAGACTTAGCCAAAGCAGTTTTAAGGAGTTTCATGACTACCTGAAAGCTCAAGGAATGATTGATGAGGCTTCATTTATTAATGGCACTAAAATTCTGGCTAACGCAAATAAGTACTCCTTTGTTTGGAAGAAGTGTACGATCAAATATAGTGAATTAAACGTTGAAAAAGCCCGTAAACTGCTTCAAGAAATCAAGCAAGCTGAAGTTAAAATCGCCGTTGACGAGAATAACTTTGACGTTGATCAGCTCGATACTATTATTGCGCTTCTTGAACAACGTATCAAAGAATTGAATCAACAGGTAAGCGAAACCGCTAAGGTTTCGCCTAATCCGGCCAAACAAGAATGACGCCACGCCAAAAAATATCGCCGCGCTTTAGAACATTGTCGCCAAAAAAATTTAGAATATCGTACTCAAATGCAGATCGCCGGGAGGTTGTCCATATTTAGTATTAATTTTAAGAAAAGGAAGAACCGCTCAGAATTTCAAATGAAATTCCGAACGGTTCTCTTAATTTAAAGGACTTATGTCACAACCCCTTTCTTTTTTATACTACTAATTCCGTGGTTCTAAGTAACCCTTAGCTGCCAAAAGTTCGGCTAGTTCAATTGCTCCACCAGCAGCTCCTCGAGCAGTGTTATGGGATAAGCCAACAAACTTCCAATCGAAGATCTTGTCAGGACGAAGCCGACCAATTGAAATTCCCATGCCGTGTTCAAAATTAACGTCGTAGCGGACTTGTGGACGGTCGTCATCATTCAAGTATCGAATAAACTGACGTGGTGCACTTGGCAATTCCAACTCTTGGGGAACCCCACTGTATTCCTCCAACGCTTCAATTAATTGTTCCTTACTTGGCTTTTGCTTGAAGTTAATAAAGGTAGCAACGGTATGCCCATAAAGTACGGGAACCCGCAAACACTGACTCGTAATCACTGGGGAGTTTGCCTTCACGATCTCCTTCTTTGCTGAATCAAGGTGACCAAAGATCTTTAATGGTTCATCTTCAGACTTAGCCTCTTCACCGGGAATATATGGGATAACATTATTTTGGATTTCAGGAGCAGTCTCAAGAGTTTTTCCAGCACCGGAAATTGCTTGGTAGGTACATGCCAGTACTTGGGTTGGTTCAAACTTCTGCCAAGCAGCAATTGCAGGGGTGTAACTTTGAATGGAGCAGTTTGGCTTAACGGCAACAAAGCCTCGCTGTGTCCCTAACCGTTTCCGTTGTGCTTTAATGACTTCAATGTGATCGGGATTAATTTCCGGAACCACCATCGGAACATCAGGAGTCCACCGATGTGCACTATTATTTGAAACTACTGGAATTTCGTGCTTAGCATACTCATCTTCCAGCTTCCGGGTATCTGCCTTATCCAAATTAATTGCTGAAAAAATAAAGTCAACTTGTGAAGCAACCGCAGCAACATCTTCTGCATCAAGCACTGGCAAATCCTTAACCGCATCCGGAATTGGCGTTCCCCCCATCTTCCAGCGACCGCTAACGGCTTCACCATACGTTTTTCCAGCACTGTGCTTACTAGCAGCAACTGTTGTTACGTCGAACCAGGGATGGTTAGCGAGCAGGGTAACATAACGCTGACCAACCATTCCCGTTGCCCCGATAATTCCCACTTTTAATTTTTCACTCATCATAAATTCCTTCTTACTTTAATTTAACTGTTCCATAAAGGATCCTAACCGACTAATTACTGTTTCAATATCGTCGTCCGAAGCAGCATAGGAAAGACGAATGTGTCCTTCACCACCAGGACCAAATGCTTGACCAGGAATTACCCCGACCTTAGCTTCATGGGCTAACTGACGAGCAAACTTGAAATCATCACTACCAAACGCTGCTGGGATCTTAGCGAAAATGTAGAACGCCCCATCTGGTACCGCAATTTCAAAGCCCAGCTTCTTCATTGCTCCTGCCAAGCGATCTCGCCGCTTTTGGTAATGCTGCTTAAATTCAACTGGATCAGCAGCACCGTTAGTCAGAGCTTCAAGCGCTGCTGCCTGAGCAGTATCGTTTGGCGCCGTTACCATGAACGAATGCATCTTTGAGATCTGATTGATTGCGTCTTGCGGGGCAGCCACGTAGCCTAATCGCCAACCCGTCATCGCATGAGACTTTGAAAGGCCACTAATGACAATCGTCTGTGCAGGAAGGAGCGTTGCCAACGAGGTAAACGGTTGATCGTAAATTAACTCACTATAAATCTCATCTACAATCGCTAACAGGTGATGTTCCTTAATCACCTTTGCCAACGAAACCAATTCATCTCGGGAATAGGATCGGCCGGTAGGGTTATTCGGGTAATTAAGAATGATTGCTTTAACCTTGCTTCCCTCACGCTGAAGAACCTTTTCTAATCGGTCTGCAGTTAGCAAGAAGCCATCATTTGAAGTATCAACTTTGACTGGCGTTGCTCCCGTAAGTGAAACACTCGGAAAGTAGAGGGAGAAGGTCGGTGTCGGAATAATCACCTCGTCTCCGGGATTTAGCAGAGCAAAAGTCGTCGCTGTAATCGCTTCGGTTGCCCCAACGGTTACGATAATCTCTTCCGCTGGATCATAATGAACTGACCGGGTCTTCATTAAATAATCACTAATTGCTTTACGCAACGGCAGCGTTCCCCGACTTGCCGAATAGTGAGAATCATTGGCATTAATACTATTAATGGCTGCTTGTTTAACGTGTTTTGGAACGTCAAAGTCTGGTTCACCCAAAGTTAACTTAACAATCCCCGGAATCGCGGAAATTTCATCATCAAATGCCCGAATCTGTGCAGGAGGTAATTCAGCAACCCGCTGATTGACAACCTGTTCTAGTTGTTGATCTAATTTTGGCATTTCAAATTCCTCCTACAAGATCTTTTCGAGACCAACGACGAGGTGATCTAAGTCACCTACCTTCTCTAAAGCAACTTTAACCCCGCTCATAAAGGATTGCCGGTCAAATGAGTCCTGACGAATTGTCAAGGCTTCCCCGGCACCACCAAAGAGAACCTGCTCATGGGCGATGTAGCCGGGAAGACGGACTGAATGAATCTTAATTCCGTGGTAGTCACCACCACGAACACCAGCCAAGGACTCGGTTTCATCGGAATTACTTTCGTGTGGTTCACGAACCTGATCAATTAACTTTGCTGTACTCAAAGCAGTTCCAGAGGGAGCATCCTTTTTATCTGCATGGTGCATTTCAATCACTTCCACATCTGGGAAGTACTTTGCTGCTTCTTGGGCAAACTTCATTAGAAGAACCGCTGACATCCCAAAGTTTGGTGCAATTAAGCCGCCAAGATGCTTACTTTCACTCAGTTCAATCAATTCTTGTTCTTGCTCATCAGTCAACCCGGTGGTCCCAACAACTGGCAATAACCCGTTATTCAGCGCATACTTAACGTTCTCATAAACGGCACTTGGAACCGTAAAGTCGAGCCAGATATCTGCTACTGTTGGATCAACATCCGCTAATGAATTGAACACCTTCACATTCTCACTTAAATGGTATTGCTCCCGGTCAGAAGCAGCTAGGTGAGGCGCCAAAACAGCGGTAATTTTCATATTTGCCATTGAGTTAACTAGATCAACCGCTTTTTGCCCCATTGCACCGGTTGCTCCTGCGATTAATACGTTTGCCATTAGCTATCTCCCCTCCATTTTATAAATCTAACGGAAGTGTCTTATTTTCTAAGGAATCTGCTGGTAAGTCAAGCGCTTGTTCAAGCTGAGTCTGCTCTTCTTTGTTAAGTGAAAGGATTGGTAGACGACAATCACCAGCATTAAAGCCTTGAGCATTCAGAACGGCCTTTACTGGAGATGGGGATGGGAACATGAAGCAAGCTGCCATCCGTGGAGTTAACCACCGTTGAAGCTTTCCGGCAAGCTTGTAATCACCACGGTAAAGGGCATCGAACATTTGTCGCATTTCCTTAACATAAATATGCGAAGCGACCGAAACAACCCCATTAGCGCCTAATACTCGTGAAGTCAATGCTTGGGCATCTTCACCGGTAAAGACAAGGAAGTCATCTGCTTTATGTTCAATGATGTATTCCATATCTTCTAGTGGTGCACATTGCTTAATCCCAGCAATATTAGGGTGTTGGGAAAGCTCAACAACTGTTTCTGGTGCCATCTTTGAGCCGGTCCGTCCTGGAATATTGTAGATAATGATTGGTAAGTTAACATTGTCTGCTACTGCCTTAAAGTGAGCTAACATCCCCCGTTGGTTTGGCTTGTTATATGGCGGAACTACTACTAAAGCGTAGTCAATCCCGTTAATTTGGCCAACCTCATTAGTAAGGGCAATTGTTTCCTGAGGATTATTACTTCCCGTACCAGCGATCACGGGAACCCGGCCATCAACGATTTCGCCAAACCGGGTATACAAAGCAATCTTCTCATCATGGGTTAATTCTGGAGTTTCACCAGTAGTTCCCCCGATGACAAAACCGTTACAACCACGGTCAATCAATGAGTTAGTTAATTTTTCTAACGCGTCAAAGTCAATCTCGTTATCACTATTAAAGGGCGTTACAATCGCTGTTAATAAGTCTGCATTTGCTAATGTTGTCATATTCTCTTCCTCCAATTATTCTGTCATCCGATATTCTAAGAAACCTGTAATCGCATCAACGCCGCGCTGAATTGCTTCTTCCTTTGGTTTTAGGGTTGCCGAGTGCAATTGCGAATCATCATCGACTCCCAACCAAAACATCGTTCCCGGGAACTTTGCCAAAAGGAAGCCAAAGTCTTCTCCGGTCATTGCTGGTTCAGTCTCAATAAAGTTTACATTAGGTGTTGATTGCATGTATGAGATAAAGCGCTTGGTTAACTCAGGATTATTCTCAACTGGCCAATAGCCACCCTGATTTAATTCCAAATTAACTGTCATGTTATAACTTCGACCGATTCCTTCACAAACATCTTTTAACCGCTGATCAATTGTTTCAATCATCTTTTGGGTTAGCCCGCGGATCGTCCCTTCGATTCGGGTATGACCAGCAATCACGTTTCTGATCGTTCCGCCATCAATCTTTCCTAAAGTAATTACCCCGCTCTGAATTGGGTCAATACTCCGTGAGATTATCGTTTGTACCTGGCTGATCAACATTGCCGCTGCAACAATTGTATCGTTAGCGTCCTGCGGGTAAGCGGCATGACCACCCTTCCCGGTTAAGTCAATGTTCACTTCAGTTGTTCCGGCAAACAGTGTTCCCAGCCGACAACCAATCGCACCAGCAGGCAAATTAGGATTATCGTGCAAACCATAAAATTCGTCGGGACGCCAGCGACCATGAAATAACCCTAGTTCATACGACTGCTTACCACCGCTCTCACTTTCTTCTGCTGGTTGGAAGAAAAAGAGGAGGTTGTCCTTAGGCTGGTGCTCACTAAAGTAGGAAAGAACTCCTAAGGCTACAGTCATGTGAATATCATGACCGCAAGCGTGCATCACGCCCGGGTGCTGAGAAGAATACGGCAAGCCAGTCTGCTCTTCTACTGGTAACGCGTCAATATCTGTCCGGTACCCGATTGTCCGTTGCGGATCAAAGCCGTGAACTAACACCATCATTGAGGTTGGTAATTCACCTGGATTACGAATTTCTAAGAATTCCTGGTTCATCGCCTTCACCGTTTCTAAAAGGAACTGGTGAGTTTCAGTTTCCTGAAGTGCTAGTTCTGGGATTTGATGAAGATGACGACGAATCTTAATTAAATCACTTTCGCTTAACATTTTGCGCTCCTATAACTTCCGCAAGTCGTCTTCCAAGCCGGTCTTACTTTCAGTCTTTGCATCAACCTTTTTAACAAACTTAGCTGGTACTCCGGCAACCATTGTGTGTGGTTCAACATCATGGGTAACGATTGCTCCCGCAGCTACAACGGCGCCTTCACCAACATGGACCCCTTCGATAACCACGGCATTGGCACCGATTAACACGTTATCGTCAATTCGTACTGGTTGGGCTGAAGCAGGTTCGACAACTCCGGCAAGAACGGTTCCCGCACCGATATGACAATGCTTACCAACAATTGCTCGGCCGCCAAGGATTGCTCCCATATCAATCATCGTGTCATCACCAATTTCAGCACCAATATTAATTGTTGCTCCCATCATGACAACAACGTTATTTCCAATTAGGACCTTGTCACGAATGGTTGCTCCTGGTTCAATCCGGGCATTAAGTCCTTTTAAATCAAGCAGCGGAACTGCAGAATTACGGCAATCATTTTCAATGTGGTAATCTGCAATCAAATCAGCGTTTTCCTTTAATAACGGTTCAACCACTGACCAATCACCGAAGATTACACCGGTATGATCATCAATAAATGATTGAACTTCTTCCGGAAAGTTAATTTCATTTAAGTTCCCCTTTAAATAAACCTTTACGGGTGTCTTCTTAGGAGCATTGCCAATGTAGTTAATAATCGCTTGCGCATCTAATTCAGCCATCGTTGTTACCTCTTTCTTCCTATTATTAGTCATTATTGTTGATATTTACGATCTAAATGAACCAAGTCAGCTAAGGACTCCCGCTCAATCACAAGCTGGGCCTTGCTGCCTTCTGCAAAAACAACTGCTGGTCGGGGATTACGGTTGTAATTTGAAGCCATTGAGTAACCGTAAGCTCCAGTATCAAGCATGGCAAGAACGTCACCTGGTTGAGTTTCCGGTAGACCCTGATCCTGGGCTAAAATATCACCAGACTCACAGTACTTTCCGGCAAGGCGGACATGTTCTTTGATTGGTGCTTGCGGATTACTTGCCAGAACGGTTTCATATTCAGCTTGGTAAAGAGCTGGTCGAATATTATCACCCATCCCCCCGTCAACCGTGACGTATGGCTTCAAACCCGGTACATCCTTACGGGAACCAACCGTATAGAGGTTATATCCTGCTGGTCCAACAATTGACCGTCCTGGTTCAATCCAAATAGCCGGCATCGAGAGTCCTTTTGCTGCGGTTTCCTTTTTAATTGCCTTGATAATCGCATCGACGAACTCCTCAGGCTTAAGAGGATGGTCGGCAGCAACATAACGAATCCCAAAGCCACCACCAACGTTAATTACCTGTGCTTCATAGCCAAATGCATCTCGCCAATGAGCGGCAACTTCAACTAACTTCTTTGCCACGCCTTCAAAACCTGCTAGTTCAAAGATTTGTGAACCAATGTGAGCATGGAGACCACGCATCTTCATCCGCGGATTAGCCAAAACCTTTTGCAATGCTTCATCCGCTTGACCAGATTGAAGGTCGAAGCCGAACTTGCTATCAACTTGCCCGGTTTGGATGTATTTATTTGTATGAGCTGAGATTCCGGGGGTGATTCTTAGCATTACGTCGACGGTTGCATCACGTTCCTCAAGCGCCGCAGCTAATAATTCAATCTCATGGAAATTATCAATCATGATCGTCCCCACATGGTGGTCAACCGCCATTTCCAGCTCTTCACGCGACTTATTATTACCATGGAAACTTACCCGTTCCATCGGGAAGTCAGCCTTAATTGCTGTATAAAGCTCTCCAGCCGAAACGACATCAACGTGAGCCCCTTCGACAGCAGCAACCTGATACATTGCAATTGCGGCAAAGGCCTTACTTGCATAACTGACCGCGTAGTCGACCTGATTAGCATCAAATACTCGCCGAAAGCTCCGAATTTGCTGTCGGATTTGGGAAACGTCGTAAACAACCAGTGGCGTTCCGTATTCCTGAGCTAGTTCAATTGAATCACAACCACCAATCATCAGGTGTCCCGCGTCATTCAATTGGTCAGCAGTAATTTGTTGGTTCATACTCATTCCTCCATTACTCATTCGGGGAAAACAAAGTGATAAAAAAATCCACTGTCTGCGCGAAGACAAACAGTGGATGCATTTTATCCGTTTTGTCGATAGCGCAACGTGGGCTGATATTGTCCCACGACAGTCCGTAACTTATTCAGCCACGCCCCAGTGCCTTAACCGTGCCAGGTTAAGTACTTCGGCGACCGCCCTGTTCATCAATTCTCATTGCTTGGCAGGCTAAAATTGATTACTGGTGTTGGCCGCGCCTCTTCGATTTATAAATATAATAAAGTTATTAGATTAGAATGTCAACGGAAACATTAAATTTTCTCATATTTGTTTAATTATCTTTCATTACTAATTGAATATCCCGCTCATATTTAGTCAATCTTCAAGTTCGGCAATCATTAGGCAGGATTCTGTGATATTCTAGTAGGAATAAGTTTTTAAATTTGTTTTAAGAAGAGGAGAATTGATCGTGTTAGAACGGATCTTTCATTTAAGCGATGCTCATACCACCGTCAAGGGCGAATTAATTGCTGCCCTGACGACTTTCGTGAGTTTGTCATATATTCTATTTGTTAACCCGAACATCCTGCATGCGGCAGGAATTAACAAGGGTGCCGCCTTTACGGTTACCGCAGTCGCAACCGCAGTCGGATGTTTCTTAATGGGATTAATCGCCAACTACCCAATTGCCTTAGCGCCAACGCTAGGAAGTGCTGCTTTCTTTACCTATAATGTTGTTATCGGTATGCACATTAACTGGCAGACAGCCTTAGCCAGTGTCCTCGTAGCCTCATTCCTATTTATTTTAATTACAATCCTAAAGTTGCGGGAAAAAGTGGTTGATGCGATTCCACAAGATATTAAATACGCGATTTCTGCTGGGATTGGGTTATTCATCGCATTCATCGGTTTACAAAACGGTAAACTAATCGTTAACAATTCATCATCCCTGGTTGGTCTTGGCTCATTTGGTAATCCAGATGTTTGGTTAACCCTCTTTGGTTTAATCCTAACCGTCATTTTAATGGCTGCCCGCGTACCGGGGTCAATCTTTATTGGAATGATCGTTACCGCTATTTTCGGGATGTGCATCGGTCAAATCCCGCTACCTCACGGAATCATCTCTACAGCACCAAGCATGGCCCCGACATTTGGTCACGCTATCTTCCACTTAAAGGACATTAATACACCACAGCTATTTATGGTTGTCCTCACCTTCCTGTTAGTTACCTTCTTCGATACTGCAGGAACATTAATTGGAATGACCCAGCAAGCTGGAATGGTTGATAAGAATGGTAAGATTCCCCGGATCGGTAAGGCCTTCCTCTCTGACTCTCTTGCCATGGTTGAAGGGGCAATTTGTGGTACCGCACCGCTAGGAACTTCTGTTGAATCCAGTGCCGGAATTGCCATGGGTGGTCGAACAGGATTAACCGCTGTCTTTGTCGGTATTCTATTCTTGATTTCCATGATCTTTAGTCCTCTGCTAGCGGTAATTCCAACAACGGTCACCGCACCAGCATTAATTATTGTCGGGGTTCTAATGGCAAATAATCTGAAGTACATTAACTGGGATCGCTTTGAAGTGGCCTTTCCTGCCTTTCTTGTTGTGGTCGGAATGCCATTAACCTACTCCATTTCCGATGGTTTAGCCCTTGGTATGATCGCTTACCCAATTACCATGATTGCTTCCAAGCACCACAAAGACGTCTCTCCAATGATGTACGCCCTCTTCGTCATCTTTATTCTGTTCTTTGGAATAACAAATATGAAGTAGAGGGAAGTGCGAGCTGGGTAATGCCTTACGGAAGGCTAGCAATTTCTCCTGACGAAGGCGACTTGCGCCTCGGAGGGAGGTTGCTAGTCCTAGTAAGGCACCAGCGAGCACATTATGACTCTGCCGCCTAGAATCGTTAGTTCTAGCAAGTCCCTGGGAAACACGTTATGGCAATGTTGCCCGACAATCATATTATGACTAGGTTGATTTCAGCCTAGTTTTTTTGATCTCTTTATGATGGCTTAAGTTGTGCCTCACACTCTAATCCGAAATGTATTTGCCCAAGTCTTTTAGCTGTTACATGGTTAAGATCTGCTCGCCAGAGACTTGCTAGAGTTACTTCTACTGCAACTGTGTCAAAACATGCTTCGCCCGAGTTTCTACTTTTACCAAGTTGAAACGTGCATCGTCCAAGTTTCTTAGCTGTTACATAGTTAAGATCTGCTCGCCGTGACCGCAATCTCCGTCTAACTATCCCGTCCTTGATTGCAAACCAATCATCGTCCGGGATTCCTTAGTACTCGATTGCTAGTCCGTCACGGCTCGCACTCTAAATTTTTCTCTTGCATATTTATCAATCAATGTTAAAATTCGATTAAAAAGTTTGCGTGGGGTTCTCATGCAAGAAGGAGAATTGAGAATGAAAGTAGTTAAGTTTGGCGGGAGTTCATTAGCTGATGGGGCCAGCTATGAACACGCAATTAAGATTATTACGAGTGATCCTGAACGGCGAATAGTGGTTACTTCGGCTCCCGGGAAAAGAACTGCTGATGACATTAAGGTAACTGATCTATTAATTAAATATGCACATGCCATTATTAAGAATGATGATCAAGAAGCAATGGTCGTTCGGAAAAATATTCTTAGTCGCTACCAAGCAATTGCGGACTATTTTGATTTACCTAGTGGTCAAATGCAACCACTAGCTGAGCGACTTGCTAATTTACCTAACGGGGACTATCCGAATAATAATTACCTACTGGCCGCGTTTAAGGCTCACGGTGAACGATTAAATGCCGAATTAATGTCATTGGTTCTTAACCGTCTTGGGTACCCTTCCCGATTCGTCACTCCTGAAGAAGTGGGTTTAAAGGTTGCTGGGACACCAAATAATGCTACTGTGATTCCGGAAACTTATGCGCGGTTAGCCAACTTCTCATTCAGTAAGCACGACATTATTGTTTTTCCTGGCTTTTACGGAATCACGCTTGCCGGTCACATTGCAACCTTCTCTCGGGGCGGTTCTGATATCACTGGAGCGATTCTTGCACGGGGACTACATGCCGAGATGTATGAGAACTTTACTGACGTTGATGCAATCTACTCTGCTAACCCTAACGTTGTTAAGGATCCTCAACCAATCACAAGAATGACCTATCGCGAAATGCGAGAGCTCTCTTATGCGGGTTTTTCTGTCTTCCATGACGAAGCGTTAATTCCAGCAATCCAAGGAAATGTTCCGATCAACGTTAAAAATACCAATAATCCTGAAAAGCCGGGAACCCTAATTGTTCCTGATCATTCTTTCCAGCCAACTGATATTATTACGGGTGTCGTTAGCGGGAAGCACTTTGCAGCTTTATATTTACATAAATACTTGCTAAATAAGGAATCCGGGTTTACTTTACGCATTCTTGAAATTCTTGCCCGCCATGATGTTTCATATGAACACATGCCATCCGGGATTGACGATATTACAATTATTTTCGACAAGAAAGAACTCGATGATGAACTTGTTGATATTATTTGTAACGAAATTCAGGAAGAAATTAATCCTGATCGGCTAGAATGGATTGATAACTACGCGATTACGATGGTTGTCGGCGAAGGAATGCGTAACCGGACTGGCGTTATCAATGATATTCTGAACCCCATCGCTGAAAAACATATTGCAGTACCAATGATTAATATGGGGGCTTCTCGAATTGCAATTATGATTGGGACCTACAACCAAGATGCTGATGCTGCAGTTCGCGCAATTTACCACCGCTTTTTTTGTTAACTAGGAGGGAAGTTATGACTGAATTATTAAAAGTTCATGGTTCGCAAAATTGTTTCTTTATTCTGGACCAAACGAAACTCCAACAGGAATTAACCGATGATGAATTAGTCGCCCTTGCCCGACAAATTACCAGTGAGGAGCATGGCCTCCTGGATGGCGCTGATGGTGTGTTAGTAGTCAATCGCCCTGTCCGCAAGGGCGCTACGGCACAAATGCGGGTGATTAATGCTGACGGCAGTGAAGCTTCCATGTGCGGTAATGGGTTGCGGACAGTTGCCCGGTATGTCGCTGAACGTGACGGCCTAGATGATTTTAAGGTTGATACGATGGATGCCAGTCTAAGGGTTAGAAAGCAACCCGACTTAGCTCCTGGAGTACCAGCATTTGCCGTTGAGATTTCACCTGTTCGTTTTAATAAGGAAGCCTTGCCCTATGATCACTTGGGTCACGAACGCTTACTAAACACGCTTGTTCCGGAACTTCTTCCTGGATTCCGCTTTTCGGGAATTGCCGTCCCTAATCCCCACTTGATTTCATTTATTGATGAAGATGGCTTTAAGGAATTAGGACCATTAGGCGAGTGGCTTAATGGTGAAAATCCCTACTTCTCGGACGGGGTGAACGTTAACTTTGGTCATATTCTTGGACCAAACAAGATTTTTGTAAAAACATATGAACGTGGCGTGGGCTTTACGAACGCCTGTGGTACGGGGATGTCCGCTACTTCGCTAGCTTTTGCCCTGATTCATCCTGAATTAGCTAGTTTTGGTAAGCCAATTACCGTTTTCAACCCAGGAGGAATGGTCCGGACAATTCTTCACCATGAATACCATCGTTACTGGATTGAACTAATCGGGAATGCCACTTTTACTCACCGAATTGAAGTCCCTGAAGACTCATTGCACAATGCAACAGTTACGGATCAAAATTCTAAAGTAGTTCCTACTGGCGAACAAGAAGACTACCTTAAATTCATTAACGACTTGGATAAACCAGAATTTTAAATAATTATCCATTTAGGGCTTGCGATACTATCAGATAGGCACTATAATGTAGATGTTATAAAAAGTTCTGGGATCCAGTAATTTTACAGTTCTAGAAAAAAGAGACGTGATGTTTGGTCACGTCTCTTTTTTTGATCACTATTAGGTTATTAGAAATACTTAACTTTTCTCGTTTATTCCAAGCTTTCATTGCAAGATCATACTTATCAAGCAACTGTTGATTTGACTGTCTTATCCATAGATTAATTAAATAAAAAAACAATTATATTTTTTAGAGTAAAAAATTTATCTTTGAGAAAATTTTATTTTAAATTATACATTTATTCCGCCACAATATAGGCAATTCTAGAAGAAAGGAATTAAACCTATGTGGATAGAACAACGAACAGAAAATAATTATAAATTTGTTGAACAATATAAGGATCCCCTAACAAATAAATATCATCGTGTAAGCATTACTTTTGACCGTAACACAACTCATACCAGGAAAAAAGCTAACCAAATTCTTGAACAAAAAATTCATTCTCGTTTAAGCCACTACGGACTTTTCCAGGTTAAAAAACATGTTACATTAAACCAATTGGGCAAAGAATGGCTTATTCATTTCCAGCACGAGGTTAAGTTCAATACTTACCGAAATAACAAGAGTCGAGTTAAAGAAATTAACTATGGCCTTGGTGCAAACACATTAGTTGAGAAAATAACTCCTTTGATCCTTTCAAACTACCTAGAACAACTAATCTATGATCAGGGATATCGAAATTCAACTGTTCAAAAATTCAAAGGAACATTAAATTCGATGTTTAAATACGGAATTAAGCACCAATACCTCAATCAAAATCCGCTTAACCTAGTCGATATTAATTATCGCAATAGTGAATATCAGAAACGCCCCGAACAAAAGTATCTCGATGAAGATGAACTACAGGCAGTTCTCAAGTTTATGTATCAACAATCTGCTCATTATGGACGTTTCTGTGAATTCTTATACCTTACTGGAATGCGGTATGGTGAAACTGCTACCCTTACTCCTCAGGATATTCAGTTTAATAGTTCGGGAGATGTATGGGTAGCAATCCAAGGAACAATTGTTAATGGAAAAAAACAACCATCTCCTAAATCAAGTAGCAGCTGGCGAAACGTTACTCTTCCCCCGCGTGCTATCAAAATCTGCCAAGATGAACTATTAAGTCATCCTAAGCGACAACAATTTCTTTTTGTCTCTGAAAGAGGTAAATATCTTGGGAATACCGTTTTAAATAACTGGCTCCATAAAGCTAAAAATGAACTAAATATCAATAAAGTATTAACCCTGCATACTTTCCGTCATACCCACATCTCTAAACTGGCGGAATTAGGTGTTCCACTTTACTTAATCCAAGCTCGAGTCGGTCATAAAAATGCGGCAACTACCACTAATATTTACCTTCACGTAACAAAGAAAGCCAATCACTTACTTAATAGCAAACTTAAAGATTTATAATTCCCCCATTTCTCCCCTAGCTATCTAGTTACTAACCCTCAAAGTCTAATATAACAGTATTTATCCTCCCAATGTTTATTCAAAGGGAGGATTATTATTATGGAAAACCGTAATAATGCTTTACATTACAAGATGTACAAGTCTGGTAAGAGCATCGTATATGCTGGACTTGCTACTACTGCCGCTTTGGCAGGTTTAGTATTAGCTAACACTAATGCTACTGCTGTTCACGCTGATACTGCTCCAGCTACTGAACAAACCGCTACTCCAGCAGCTTCTACTGCAACTTCAGCACAGATTTCAGCTGCACAAAAGGCCGTTTCTGATGCTAGTGACCAAGTAACTTCTGCCTCTGCAGCAGTTACTTCAGCTCAAAGTGCTGTAAATTCTGCTGAACAACTCAATTCAGGTGTTACTGCTGTTAACTCAGCTAACCAAGCATACAAAGATGCATTGGCTAACCAATCTAATGCAACCAGTGATTGGGTTGACGCTGTAAACAGTTTCCAAAATGCTAATAGTGCTGCTCAAGAAAATATTGATTTTGCAGCTCAACACGCTGGCTTTGATGCTAGTTCCAAGAATGCTGCTTCACAAGCAACCGCATTTTACAATGGTGTAGTTTCTGACAACACTGCTGTTGCATCACAATCACAATCTGATTATGATGCTGCATCTGCTTCAGCTAAGAGTCTTCAAACTCAATACAACGTTTCATCAGCTAATGCACAAGACCTTAGTGATAAGGTTGGTGCTATCCAAGCACAAATGGATGCTGCTGCAGTTGCTGGTGACAAAGATTCACTTGCTGTTTTAGGTGGTACTAAGCAACAACTGCTTAACCAATTAGCTACTGCTAATGCTTTAACTTCTAAGCTTCAAGACGAATTGAAGAAGCAACAAGATATCATGGCTTACCACAAGCAACACATCGCTGACGCTAACGGTGCAATTGCTAATGCTAAGAAGGCCATCGCTAATATCGCTGCTGCTAAGTCAGCTGCTTCTGAATTGAATGCTGCTGTTGCAAAGAAGGACGCTGCTAACAAGGCTGTTGTTGCTGCTGAAAATGCCTATGTTAAGGTAATGAACAACTACAACCTTCCTAATAGTCAACAACTTCAAAAGTTAGAAGATAATGTTGCTAGCGACGCTACCTTGGTAGCTGCTGATAACAACACTATTAGTGCTGCTCCAGAATACGCTGCTTATAGTGCAGCTACTTCAAACGTTAACAGCCTTTCAGCTAAGGTTTCTAACCAAACTGCTGCTGTTTCAGATGCTCAAGCTGCTGTAACTTCAGATACTGCTGCTGTTTCAGATGCTAATACTGCATACAACAGTGCAGTTGCTGCTCAAAAGGCTCTTCCTTCTGATGCTACTGAAGAACAACAAATTGCTGCTCAAAAGGCTGTTAACAATGCATATGAAGTACAACAAAAGGCTTTACAACAATTACAAGTTGATTCAGCAAAGCTTGGTACCGCTAAGAAGACTCTTCGTGATTACAACAAGCTATTAGATGCTGCTAAGAAGGCTCAATCTGCTGCTGCTAATGCTAAGTTTACTGATGCCAATGGTAACCAAAACAGCATTGCTAATGTTCTTGCTGCTAAGGCTCAACACCAAGCTGCTCTTGATGCTGCACAAGCTAAGTTAGATGCTGCTAAGAAGAACCTTGCTTCAGCTAGTGATGCACAAGCTGCTCTTGATGATGCAAATGCTCAATTAACAGTTGCTCAACAAGCATTGAAGGATGCACAGACTAACTACCAAAACGCTTTGGATGCTTTGAAGGCACTTCAAGGTAACACTAACCCAGATCAACCAACTAATCCAGACCAACCATCTGACAAGCCTGGTCAAAACACTGGTGATAACACCAACAACAATACTAGTGACACTAATAACAAGGACAATGTTGCTCCTAACTTCACTGGTGAAAAGAACGGTAACTACTACGTAAACGGCAAGCAAGTAACTAAGGCTGCTTACGATGCTCATGTTGCTGCACAATCACTTGCTACTGTTAAGACCTCTGCATCAGTTAAGGGTGCTAGTGCCGCTGCTACTGCTAACGACTCCAAGGCATTGCCACAAACTGGTAACGAAAATGCTTCAGCTGTTGTAGCATTGGGTGCTGTTTCTGCAATGTTTGGTCTTGGCCTTGCTGCTAAGAAGCGTGAATTCTAATTACCTCCCGAGATAACTAGAATTATATTTGTTCGTACTAATAAGGAAAGGTCTCAAGCAATAACTTGAGACCTTTTTTTCGGGATACATATTTAAGATTGATGGTGATGAAATAATGGTTGTTTACGTAATGACCCACAAAGAGTTAGCAATTAATTTTCCGCAAAATTATCAACTAATGATGTTGGGATCAACTAATAAAGTCGTTCCCCCACGATATTTACGCGATGATTTTGGTCAAAATATTTCTTTAAAAAATGATAGTTATTGTGAACTTACAGGTCTTTACGAGATATGGAAGAACTCTGACGAAAAGTATATAGGACTGGTTCATTATCGTAGATTCTTTCTTGATCGAAATTATCATTCTCGTTTTTTCTTATATTTTCATTTGTTTATAAATAGTCATTTAAGATTAGAACCAATTCCGGAAAAACAACTAAAAAAGTATATGCAAGGCTATGATTGGATTGTTTCAACACCAGAAATCGAATTTGGAAAAAGCTTATGGAAACATTGGGGTAAATATCATCATATGAAAGATATAGAAGTCACGGAGAAAGTAATAGCAGAACTATATCCGGAATATCTGGATTCTTTTAACCACGTTCTTAAGCATAATAATAAAATGTCCCCATTCAATATGTTTTACACAAGTAAGACTCAATTAGATAAATATGCTAGTTGGTTATTTTCTATTTTGGAAGCAGTAGAAGAAAGAGTTGATATTTCTAACTATGACACGTATCATCGACGTCTTTTTGGTTTCCTAGGTGAAGAATTATTTAATGTTTGGCTTTATCACCATAGTAAATTAAACATTAAATACCTGACTGTATACAATACACATCTTTCAAACAGGAGAGAGATTCTTAAACGATTCCAAGATCGGGGGCGTATTAAATAGATGGGAAATTCATCATTTTTACTTGCAAAAATTCTATATAGGCTTCCATTTCTTGATAGGGAAAGTATAAGATTTAATAATTATCGTCATACAAAAATTAATAAAGCACTATTACCAATATTTGAAGAAGCATATCAACAGACTAAAATCCAATCTTTTAATAGAACCGATAGTAAGAAGAAAGAAATTATTTGGTTTTTTTGGTGGCAAGGAAAGGAATCGATGCCTGAATTAGTTTCAAAGTGTTATCAATCAATTTTAAGTAATTCAGGAAGATATCGGGTTCAGTTGATTACTAAAAGTAATATTAATAGCTATATTAAAATTTCAGATCAAATAAAAAGAAAGCTAAGCGAAGGAACAATTTCGTTAACTCATTTCTCTGATATTGTCCGATTTAAGCTTCTTGAAGAATATGGTGGCCTTTGGCTTGACGCAACAGTTTATGTTACTAAATCACTTGAAACCATTGATATAAGTAACTTATTCACTTGCAGTGGCTACCCAAAGAATAAAGATTTTAACATTGCTAAAGGAAGATGGACTGGATTTTGTATTGGCGGTCCTAGCCGAAACTTATTATTTATTTTTATGAATAAATTCTTTGAAACGTATTGGAGTAAGTATAGTTACCAGTTAGATTTCTTTCTAATTGATTATGCTCTTAACTATGCATGGGAAAAGGATCTAAGCGACTTTCAGACTATAATTAGAAAGTATCAAAATTTTGATCCCCAAATGTTTAACCTTCTTCCGATTTTAAATAAACAATTTAATGATGAAATAGCAAGCCAATTAGTAAAAGACAGTTTTATTTTTAAACTTTCTAATCGCAAAAAAATAACCAAAAATAATAAAAACTTTTTTACAAATCTTTCTAAATTACAAAATAAGTGAGGAAATTACTGTGGATACAAGACGTCAATATGATCATCGTAAGAATACGGGTATGAGCTTTCAAAAGTTTATTGATATATGTTTCAAAAAATTCTGGATTTTTATTCTTTGGGCAGCACTAATTGGAGGCTTGGGGTTTGCACTTGCAAAGTATGCTGTGACTCCTCAATACTTAGCAACCACTGAGATATTAGTTAATCAACAAGGTAATAGAAATTCATCACAAACTTTTGATAATCAACAAGCTGATATACAAATGATCAATACCTACAAAGATTTAATAACTAGTCAAAGTCTCTTAAGAAAGGTTAAGAGTCAACTTGCTAATCCAGATTTAATGGCGACTAAATATAAATCTAATGAAACTTTTAATGTTTCAATTAAAAAACTGAAAAAATCGGTTGATGTCACAAATACACAAAATTCTCAAATGTTTACGATTAATGTTAAGGCACCCCATGCAAAAGAATCCGCAATTATGGCGGATGTGATCACTAACGTTTTTAAAAATGAAATAAAAAAATATATGCGTGTTAATAACATTACTGTAGTTTCCCACGCTTATGTTCCTCTTCAACCATCATTCCCCAATATTAAGTTATTTACCATAGTTGGTGCCATTGTAGGCTTTATTTTGAGTTTTGTAATTGTTTTAATTCGCGAGTTAGCTAAATCTGGTGAAAATTTGAGGTAGAAACAAAAAATGATAACTCAACAGAACAAAGTGGATTTAGGAATATATCCGAAATATGTAAAAAGAATTTTGGACATTATTTTAAGTTTTCTTTTGCTTATCATATTTTTGCCATTGCTTATTGTTAGTTCACTAGTCATAAAGCTTACGTCACCTGGCCCAATCTTTTTTACTCAAATTCGAATTGGACAAAATTCTGCAAAGTTTAAAATTTATAAATTTCGTACGATGTCAATTAATGCACCACATGAAAAGTCTACCGCTGAACTATCAAACGCGAAAGATTACATTACAGTACCGGGAAAGTGGTTAAGAAAGACTAGTATTGATGAATTACCTCAACTAATTAATGTTTTCTTAGGTCAAATGAGTCTTATTGGTCCACGACCACTTATTGATTCAGAGAATCATGTAAATAACTTAAGACATGAAATTGGAATTGATAATTTAAAACCAGGCATTACGGGACTTGCTCAAATAAATGGAAGAGATTTGCTTAGCGATGATGCAAAGGTTAAATATGATGAACAATATTTTAACAATATTAGTTTCATGATTGACCTAAAAATATTTTTCAAAACTTTTAGTAAAGTTTTGAAACGAAAAGATATAAAGGACGAGACAAAATAAAAGGTGGTGAATTTTATGGGTTCAAATAATATATTAATGGTCGCAAATACTGCATCAATGATTAAACTTTTTAATATAAGGAATATTAAAATACTCCAATCCCTAGGATATAAAGTTTATGTTGCTGCTAATTTTTCACAGCCTGGAACAATCTCCTCTGAGGAAGCCAATAAGTTCAAAGAAGAACTTCAAAAGTTAAATGTCAAATACTTTAATGTACTGTTTCCAAGAGGTATCGGTAATCCAATCAAAAATTATCAGTTAAAGAAACAGCTTTGTCACATTATAAAAGAATATAAAATTGAAGCAGTTCATACTCATGCTCCGTTAAGCAGTATTATTACACGACGTGCAGCTCACAAAATGGGAATTAAATGTATATATACTTCTCATGGCTTTCAATTTTTTCATGGGGGTCGCTTAAAAGACTGGCTTTTGTTCTATCCAATTGAATGGTTCTATGCCCACTGGACTGATGCATTAATCGTAATAAATTCTGATGACTATAAAGTTGCAAAACATCTTCCAGTAAAGAATATTTATCATATTCCTGGTATTGGCGCAGATATTAAAGAGTCCATTAATCTGCCGACTAAAGAAAGAGAACTTATTCGTAATGATAAAAGAGCAGAATTACGTATAGCTGAAGATGATTTTTTAATTTTATCAGTTGGAGAACTTACTAAAAGGAAAAATCACTCAACTGTAATTAAGGCAATTGCAAAACTAAATAATCCTAAAATTAAATATATCATCGCTGGAATTGGACCTGAAAAGCACAATTTACTAAATATGATAAAGTCACTAAAACTTGATAAGCAAGTTCAATTATTGGGATTTAGGAAAGATATTCGCGATTTGTATTTAGCAGCTGATTTAAATGCTTTTATTTCAAGACGTGAAGGACTAGGAATGGGAGGATTAGATGGAGTGGCATTAGGCCTTTATACAATTGGCACGGCAAACACTGGTATTAAGGATTATGTTTCTGAACCTAGTAATGGGATCTTAATTGAAGATCCGTTAGATACCGATGAAGTTTCTAATGTTATAAAACAGATTATAAAAAATAGACCTATTACAAATACCGGTGAAGGAAGTCTAATGAAATTTGATAAGAGTAATGTTGATCGTTTGATGGAAGAAATATATATTCGCGAATTAAGGTAGGATAAATTAATGACTTTTTTGAATGAAATCAAGAAAAATCCAGGGTTACTGCCTAAATTAGTAATTTTTATATATCGTTTTGGCAACTTTACATATTTTCATGTTCACATTCCGATAATTAGGCAAATTCTTTATCTAATTTACAGATTATTCGATTTAATTTTTTTAAAATTATTTCTGAATTGTGATATTCCTGGATCAACTAAAATTGGACCTGGCTTTAGAATATTCCATCCCTATGGAATTATAATTAACACCGCGTCAGTAATTGGTAAAGACTTTTTAATTCGTGGAGAGACTACCATTGGTAATAAAGGTACTTCTGATGATTGTCCAGTTATTGCCGATAACGTTGAAGTAGGAATGGGTGCAAGGATTATTGGCGGAATAACAATTGCCAGTAAAACTAAGATTGGTGCTAATGCAGTAGTTACTAAGTCATGTCAACCTAATAGTATACTAGTCGGTATTCCTGCACATAATATTCAAAGAAAGAGAGAAAAGTAAATGTTTGCGGTCGGTTATTTACTAACTATTTTAATATCGTTAGCTATCTTTCTTTGTGTTAGATCAAGTCTAAGTATGAAAGTTTTTATTGTAGCCACGCTATTCATGATATTTTCTTTTATTATTATTCCCAAACTTGATAGTAAAGTAGATGCCTTACAGTATTTTTCATCATTGGATGCTATTAGAACGGCACGAATTAACCATGGATTGACTGAAGCATGGCGAGTTATCAATACTAATCCTACTGATACTAGTAATTCTATTAATAGTGTGATGTCTTTTAGTGCAACCCCAGTTATGGCATTGGTTATGCTGGGAATGTCATATTTTCCAGACATAGTTCTACTATCAGTGGTCTGTTTTATTGACTACTTCTTTGCATTAAAGATTATCCAATTAGTAGTTGATAAAAATAAATTATCAATATCATATTATTGCTTTGGATTTGTTATCTTTTGCTGTATTTTCGCGTACAGCATTGCGGTGAGCGGAATTAGAAATAACATGGTAGGAACAGTATTTGCTTATTTTACTCTTAAATATTTAGAGAATGAGCGCGCCTTTTTTTCGTGGTCAACCATTTCTCTCCTGCTGATTATAATACTTCTGAGTTTAGTTCATCCGTATACTTTGTTATTAGGGCTATTGCTTCTATTGGTGATTGTTTTTTGGAAATATAAACCAATATTAAGAGTTATTGACGGATTAATGCTTTTTCAAAGTTTTTTTCAAAGGGCGATTATAATGCTACTAATTCCATTAGCAGGTATTCCTTTCTTTTCGAGTATCATTCTTAAAAGTAATCAATATCTAGGGAAAAACGCGACTATTTTGATTTCTTCTACAGCAAATTTATTTCGAGACATCGGAAGGTTATTAATATTTGGTTTATTACTAATAATTACTTTATGGATAAAACAACAATTTATTGACCAACGTTATATAGAATTCATAACAATCTTCTTCTGCTTTGCCTGTGGTGCTTTTTTTGATCAATTGCTCTTCGAAAGATGTATGTTGGTATCACTACCAATTATCTTGCCACTTATCATTGTTCTACCGGCAGAGTTTAGTTCTGAATTAGAAAGTAATAAGTCTATCTCGTTGAAAACGGTTGCTATTTATTTAATGATAATAATTCTTTGCTTATATGCAGGATTTTGTCTTGTAGATAATCTTCGAGCTGGTACTTCATACTATGAATTATTCACTTTTGTTGGGAAATATTAATATGATAGTGTTTGGAATAGGCATTTTTCTATGGTTATATTTACTTTATGTTCTTAAGAGAACAAAGTTAAATGCGTTTTTCTTCATAGTTGGTAGTATTGGGTTATTCCTTGTTATTTTAACTTTTAAGGATTTCTTTATCCAAGGCTCAATAAAAGCAGTTCTTTACATTATGAAATCTTTATCTTTCTTCTTTAAAGGATATTCAATTAATATGTCCCATGATTTTGTAAGTTTTTATGATTCGAAAGTAAAGATTACATATGAATATACTGGAGTTATTGAAATAATTTCGCTGGAAAGTTTACTGTGTTTTTTCCCAATATATACTGTTTTAGAAAAATTTATTATTGGCTTTTATAGTTGTATTTTTATATTTATAGCTACTATCTTTAGACTGCTATTAATTATCTATCTAAGTCGCTACCTGGGTGAAACAATAACCCAGCTTATTATTTGTCGATTATTATTCTATGTATTTATTGTTGTCGTCTTTTATGAAGTGTTTACTCGTCCACAAATTATTAGGTGGCATTAGATCACTATAGAGTTAGGTTGGTAATAAATTGAAAATAAAGAACAATTTTATTAAAAGTGTTTTCACAGTTATATTTAGTAATATTTTTATTTTATTAAGTGGTGTTTTAGTTGGATTTGTCTTACCTAAAATAATGGGTGTTGATGAATATGGTTACTATAAGCTCTTTATGCTTTATGCAACGTATATTGTGTTGTTATATTTTGGCTTTGCTGATGGGATGTTAGTTAAATATGGCGGACAAGATGATACTCAGATAGACAGATTCAAAATACAATATATAACAAACTTCTTTATAAAGATGGAGATAGTAGTAAGTGTGGTAATGTTTATTTGCTGTGCTTGCTTTTTAAAAGGTGAATATAGGCTAATCTTTTTACTTCTTAGTATCTTCACCTTATTAAGTAATATCGTAACCTATTACCGATATTTGGCTCAGGCTATGTTGAAATTCAATCTGATTAGTCGGGTAAACATGTTGCAATCACTTTTGACATGCTTGATTGTTATAATCTGTTTTTCTATTGTTAAGCTTAAATTACTATCTCCATTACCAGCAGTAATTTATTTGATTCTCTTTTTAGTTGTGTTTCTAATTCTATTAATTGTTTTACACAGTTCATTAAAAAAAACACTTTCTATAAATAAAAAATTGCTAAGAGAGAAAGTAACGAGCAAGTCTATAGTTGAAATCTTTAAGTTAGGAATTCCTGTTGCAATTTCCTATCAGATAGGAACATTTATTCTCAATATAGATAACCAACTTATTTCAATGTTTTTTGATAACCGTTTATTTGGTATTTATTCATTTGCTTATAGTCTGATTTCAATAATTTCTACTGTGATTGTTCCAATATCTACCGTGATTTTTCCCTTTCTAAATCGTCAAAATGAAAATACCGTAATGGAGCAATATAGCTTTAATACAGCTAGTTTATTTATTTTCATATATGCTTCTCTAATTATTTATTATCCTGTTCGACTTTTTATTGAGTGGTATCTACCAAATTACGATGAGTCTTTAATATTTTTCCGCTTGTTGCTTCCAGGGGTTGGTGTTTCTAGCTGTATCTCGATATTAGTTTTTAACTACTATAAAGTTATTAAGAAATCTAACGTTTACCTTGTTCAAGGGATTGTAACTTTAATTGGCTCACTTGTTCTTAATCTGATTGGGTATTACTTGACTAAAAGCGCTATTGTTATTGCAGTCATCTCTTTAATTATCCTTTTTGGCTGGTATGTTTTTACTAATACTTATTTCATACGGAAGTACAGAATTAATTGGAAAAAGAACACCTTCTATCTTGGAGGAATGATTCTAGTCTTTGAAGCAACCACACAAATTAGTAATATTTGGATTTCATTAATTATTTATCTTGCTATATATACAATTTTAACTTTCTGTGTTTACCATGTTGAATTAAAAAGAATACTAAGAGTTTTCTTGAAAAGATAAGTTAGCTTTATAAAAAAATAAATAGTCTAATATATGGTAAAATTACAGTATTACTTAAGAAGCATAAGGAGTTCTTACTTTGCAAGAATATCAACTAATAGCCACCGCTGCTTCTGGAATTGAAGCACTGGTTGGTAAAGAATTACGAAATCTTGGTTACGATACTCGAGTAGAAAATGGTCGAGTACGTTATATTGGGACAATTAAAGATATATTAAATACAAATATTTGGCTACGAACAGCCGATCGGGTCAAAATTATTGTTGGTGAATTTGAGGCTAAAACATTCGAAGAGCTTTTTGACCGAACCGAAGCCTTACCTTGGGAAAGTTTATTGCCAGTTGACGCCCAATTCCCGGTAGAAGGTAAAAGTCATCACTCACAATTACATAACGTTCCTTCAGTTCAAGCAATCGTTAAGAAGGCAATTGTTCGTCGACTGAGTGATGTTTATCACCGTCGAACACGTCTTCCGGAAACTGGTGCTCTTTATCCGTTAGAAGTAGCTATTAGTAAGGATCATGTAATGCTGACGCTTGATACTACTGGTGACAGTTTATTTAAGCGTGGCTACCGAAAAGCAAAAGGTGGCGCACCGTTAAAAGAAAATATGGCAGCTGCCCTCGTAATGCTTGCTCACTGGTTCCCTGACAACCCTTTTGTTGACCCGGTTTGTGGTTCGGGAACTATTCCAATCGAGGCAGCACTATATGGTCATAACATTGCTCCAGGAATCAATCGTTCTTTTGTTTGCGAGCAATGGACTAACTTAGTACCAGACGGTTTAGCTGATGACGTTCGTGACGAGGCAGATAGTAAAGCAGATTATGATGTTGAATTGGATATTCATGGTTATGACATCGATCAAAATATGATTGACATTGCGCAAGGGAACTGTCGAGCAGCCGGGTTAACCCACGATATTACTTTCAAACAATTAGCAGTTAAGGATTGGCACACCGATAAGATCAACGGTGTTATTGTTGCCAATCCTCCTTATGGTGAGCGACTGAGTGATAAAGAAACCGTCCATGAACTTTATCGCCAAATGGGAAAGATTTACAGACCAATGACAACCTGGAGTAAGTATATCCTAACAGCAGACCTCGAGTTTGAAAAATACTATGGCGCTCCAGCAACAAAGAAACGGAAACTTTATAATGGAGCATTGAGAACCGATCTTTTCCAATATTGGGGAAAGAAAAAGCGTTAGAGTTTATTATTTCTATAACCATTCATAATTAGTAATATTAATCAATAAAATAACTCAGAGTACTTATAAAGTACAACAGAGTTATTTTTTGTTTCAGTTATTTTGTTATAACAAGATATTTGAACCTTTGAGAAGGGAGAATGAAATAAGTGTTTTTATCTGGAATCATCGTTGAACTTGGCTTTTGGATCTCTTGGCTTCTACTCCCTTTGATTTATGAATTTCTTCCAGCGTTATATGGTTTTATTACGTTAGGAATAGCAGGAAGAAAATTAGGAAAGTTGAAGAGACTAAATTATTTGCCTAGAATATCGTTGATAATTCCAGTATACAATTCTGAGGATACTATTTATAATTGTATTCGCTCGGTTGCTGATTCAACTTATCCAGATCACCTAATTAGTATTATTGTGGCGAATAATCAAAGTATTGATCGCAGTTTTAGTGAGTATCGTCGAGCCCATTTCGAATTTCAACAGTTATTTATGCAGTGGATAGATACTACTAAAGGGAAAGCGCGTGCATTGAATTCCGCAATCTATCGTTCAAATGGCGAATATATTATTCACATAGACAGTGATGGACAACTGCAAAAAGATGCATTAATGAACATTGTTAGAGCATTTGAAAGTGAGCCTGAACTTGATGCACAGACTGGCACAATTCTCACTCAAAAGAACTCAATCAAGAAAACTAGGAGTCCATTATTAAAGTTCCTAAGAGAAAATGAATACTTTGAATATGCTCAGTCTTTTTTAGCTGGTCGTGCAATTGAGTCTCAAGAAAATCATTTGTTTACAATGTCAGGTGCTTTTTCAGCTTTTCGCCGAGAAAAACTTCTTCAAACAAAGCTGTATAATATTCAAACAGTTGGTGAAGATATTGATATGACTTTTCAAATTCGTTATCAACTTAAGGGAAAAGTTGCATTATGTCCTGAGGCAATTTTCTATGTTGAACCACTTGATAATTTAGGGAAATTATATACTCAAAGGCAACGATGGCAACGTGGTGAACTAGAAACAATTCACTATTATATGGATAAAAAACAATTGAGTCTAAAAAACATATTTAAGAACTTTATCGTTCGCCGGTTAATTATGGATCATACCATTTTATTTTTGCGGATTATCTGGATGGTAGCGTTCCTTGTTTTAATTCCGTTTGGGTATTCTCTTAAATTAATTTTGATATCTTTTGTAATTTTATACCTGCTCTATGTCTTTATTTGCTTACTAAATTTTATTGATATTCAATATTATTTACGCTTTTTCTCAGAGGAACGTCATTATTATGTATCAAAGTTTTACATACTATTAACGTTACCGTTATATTACATGTTGTGTAGCACTATTCAGTTTGTTGGGATCATTAATTCAATGACTGAACCTGCTGCCTGGAAAGTTGAATCTTTCAGTGCTGAAATGAAAAAAATAAAGAAAATGTTTAGAAAAGATTTAAGGAGAATTTTTAGAATAAAATGGAAAGTGAAACATACAGATTAACTTTTTTCCTCAATGCAACTCATATGGTAGTTATGGATGGTAAAAGTTCGTCAATTCATCCCCACACGTTTGAAATTAACTGCTTTATTAAAAGTCAAAAAATTATTGTATTTGAAATAATGGAGGATAATATTAATCAAATCCTTAATCAGCTCAATAATCAATACTTAAATAAGCTTGAAGCATTTCAAAATACTGTACCAACCTTAGAAAATTTGACTAGGCTTTTATATAGAGCAATTAGTGCTAATCTGAAATCGGTTGGTTGTAGGTTAGTAAAAATTGAAGTATCCGAATCACCAGTAAGAACTTTTATGATTGAAGTAGAATAAAGCTATTAAACTCTAAGGGCTTGTTGCTATTAATTTTATTAAGGGAGACGTAATCTTTCTTGATTTAAGCGCTGGGCTAGTATATAGGTTAACTATTTTCCTTTAATACCGCTAAAAGTATTTGCAGTAGTTTGATAACTTACTCAATCATCAGGGGAATCCTCTTTATTTAATTGGGATCTGAAACATCCATAATTTATCCCTCCAGGGGGAATTTAGGGGGATTATTTTCGATGAATTTTTAGTAAATAGCTTATGTTACTTGGTTAAATAGCACTTGATAACATTGAGCTACTCCCCCTAAGATCACCTTCAAACAGCTACATATCAATGAATCCTCCCAATGTTTATTCAAAGGGAGGATTATTATTATGGAAAACCGTAATAATGCTTTACATTACAAGATGTACAAGTCTGGTAAGAGCATCGTATATGCTGGACTTGCTACTACTGCCGCTTTGGCAGGTTTAGTATTAGCTAACACTAATGCTACTGCTGTTCACGCTGATACTGCTCCAGCTTCAGCTGCTGTTACTTCAAATGTTGCTAGTTCTGCTGTTGCCTCAGATGCTGTTTCTGATGCAAACTCAACTGTTGCTAGTGCTAACACAGCTAATTCCAGCGCAATTGCTTCAAACTCTGCTGCTGTTAAGAGTGATGCAGATACTACTGTACCTGCTTCAAGCACCACAACTGAACCAAAGGCTGCTACTTCAGAAGCTGCTCAATTAACTAGCCAAGCTAAGGGAATTACTGATAACACTGCTACTGCTTCACAAAACTTAAGCAACGCGCAAACAACGTTAACTAGTGCCTCTGCTAATGTTAAGAGTGCCGCAACTGCTTACGAAGCTGCTAAGAGTGCTGCAGACGTCGCTTCCAAGAACGCTAACAAGGCTGCTGAAGATTACACTACTGCTAAACAAGCCGCTAAGGAAGCTCAATCTGCTGCTATGGCCGCCCAAAAGAAAGCAAATGAGGCGGGACAAAGCTTTAATACAGCTTCTGATGCCTTAGTTGCTGCTAAGAAGGCTGCTACTGATGCACAAGCTGCCGCTAATGCTGCTGGCGAAAAGCTTGAAGTAGCTAAGAGTACTTTAGCTAATGCTAATAAAGCATTGAATGATGCTCATGAAGCCAATGTTGCTGCTATTAAGAGTTACAATGATGCTAAGAATGCATTAGAAAAAGCCGAACAACTTGTTAAGGGTGCTCAAGATGCAGCCGACCAAGCAAAGAATAATGTAACTGCTGCTCATAACGGCTTGGAAAATGCTAAGAGTGCTGCTAGTGCATATACTGAAGCTCAAAATAACGCTAATAATGCAGGAGCAAAGTTTGAAGATGCAAATTCTGATCTGGCTAGTGCAAATACAGCTTTAAATGCTGCCCACGAAGCCAATGTTAATGCTATTAACAATTACAATGCTGCATCAAATGCTGCTTCAAGTGCACAAAACGCATTTGATAACGCAAGTAATGAAGAATCTAATGCTAAGACTAGTTTGACCAGTGCGCAAAACGACCCACTCTACCAATACAAGAATGCTGCTGATAGTGCTAATACTGATAGTGCGTCTGCTGCCAAAGCCTTCAACGCATACATGGATGCTAAGCAGGAAAACATCAATAATCCAAATGAATGGAATGATGAACAGGAACAAGCTGCTTATAGCGCATATTCTCAAGCAAGTCAAAAGGCTACTGCTTCTAAGCAAGCACGTGAAGAAATTTTCAATAATGCTTACCATGAACTTCTCAAAGCAACGAGTGCATATCGTCACGATCCAAGTCATGAAAACGCAGTTGCTCTTAATAAGGCTAAAAGTGTTGTTGATAATATGAAGAACTATGATACTTACTTGGAGAAGTTCAATGAGTACATGGATGCTAAGCAGGAAAACATCAATAATCCAAATGAGTGGAATGATGAACAGGAACAAGCTGCTTCTGATGCATTCGATACGGCAAGTCAAAACGCCCAAACCACACTTGATACAGTTAAGGCTGTCGAAAATGCACAAACTGCATACAATAAAGCTCATGATGCATTAACAGAAGCTCAAAACACATTAGCAGAAGCTCAACAGAATCTTAAAGCTGCCCAACACCAAGTAATTGTTGCTCGTAACAACTACAAGAAGGCCGTTAATGAGGTTAAGGCTGCGAAGGCGAACGTTGCAGATGCCCAAACTGCCCTTGATGAAGCTCGTAATGCTGAAACAAACGCTGCAGAAGCTGCTGCTAAGGCTGGTACTGTAGATGAATGGCAACAAAATGTTGATAATTCTGAAAAGGCAGCCGAAAAGGCAGAAACTACTTTACACAATGCTCAAAACGCATTAACAGAAGCCCAACAAAACCTTAAAGGTGCTCAACACCAAGTAATCGTTGCCCGCGACAACTACAAGAAGGCTGCTAATGATGTTAAGGCTGCGAAGGCGAACGTTGCAGATGCTCAAACTGCCTTTGACGAAGCTCGTAATGCTGAAACTAAGGCTGACAAAGCACAAGCTGCAGCTCAAGAAGCATTTAATAATGCACAAACTGCCTTTGACGAAGCTCGTAACGCTGAAACTAAGGCTGACGAAGCTGCTAAGGCTGCTAATGATAAGTTAGCTACAGCTACTAAGGCTTACGATGATGCTGAAAATGCTCTGACTAAGGCTGATGAAGCTGTTAAGACTGCTCACCAAGATGTTCTGAATGCTAACCAAAACTTGAAGGATGCTCAAGCAAACGTTGATGCTGCTCAAAAGGTCGTTAACGAAGCTGCTGCTAACGCCGCTAAGGCTTCACAACTTCTTGAACAAGCAAATAACTTGCTTAAGAACATTGACTGGAACCAAAATGCTAACAACGGTTCAGATAACAATAACAGTGGTTCAAATAGTACTAATGATGATAACATCATCACTAACAACAATGGTTCAAATGTAAATAATAGTAGTAGTCATGCTGTTAACAATGGTTTAGTTTCTGAAAAGGTAGCTGTTAAGAACAACAATAATAATGATACTAAGGCTGCTACATTGCCACAAACTGGTAACGAAAATGCTTCAGCTGTTGTTGCATTAGGTGCTGTTTCTGCAATGTTCGGTCTTGGCCTTGCTGCTAAGAAGCGTGAATTCTAATTACCTCCTCCCAAGATAACTAGAACTGACTTCATTTGTTCGCACTAATAAGGGAAAAGCCTCGAGCACTAGATTCTCTGCTTGAGGCTTTTCTTGTGCTTGTATACGGTTGAGATATAATTATTTAGAAAGTACTAATATTTAGGAGCAAGATATATGGAGCGCAATTTACAAGAGATCATTAATTCATCAAAAAGAATTATGGAAAATTCTAAAAATGAATTGGCAAGAATCGATAACGATCCTCATCCAAACAAGGAGTTACGAAGGGTTATTGAAGGCAACTATAATACTGCTAAGCAGACTTTAGAGATTGCTGATAGTATAACGAGCCATCCAGTAGTCTCTTCAGTTTCTAAACCATCTAGTCATCAACCAGCTGTTAAAGATAGTAATCAAGAAGAGCATGTCAAAGTTACATTTACTTCAACCAAGCCGGATGATGAAAATAAGTCGATGACACGTGCCGAATATCGCAAATCATTAAAGAAAAACAAGTAACCGTTTTTTATAAAATGGCATACCATCACAGGATTAACCTATGATGATATGCCATTTTTACTTAACGTTCCACATGGGTCCATTTACTGTGACCTTTTTTCAATAAGATCTCCTTGAAATTAGCAATACAACGTACTAAACAAATAAAATCAACAATGTTAATGATATATAGAAATAGGTATGTAAATGGCGAAACTAATGCTAATTTTAATTTAGCTTTTGTTGAGATGCTTTCAACAATTATCGTATCGATCGCAAAAATAAAATAGATAATCAAAACAGAAAATATGATCGAAAAGTCACAGTGAATAAGAATAATAATAGACATCCAGATTAAAATAACTGGTTCTATTAAAAGTAAAAATTCTTCGAAAAAAACTTTAGGTAATTTCCACCAACTTAAAGTGATACTGTAAAGATTAAGTTTCTTGTTAAAAATTAATTTACGATGTTTGATGAGTGCTCTAAACCGTCCAAACTTCCATCGATACCGTTGTTTAATTAGCTGTTTAAAATTGTGAACTGCGGGAGTAAATACGATACAATTGAAAGCGTAACAAAATTTATATGATGTATTACCAAATTGCCTTAAAAGTTTCATTGTTAAATCAATATCTTCCGTGACGGTATCGGTATCATATAAGTTAACTGCCTCCATAATAGTACGCCGGAAAGTAGAACCTATCCCACCGATAATATACTCTAAATTGAGCACTTGTTCTGATGATTTTAACTGATAACCAACTAAGTATTCAATATACTGAACCAGTTCAATTAGATTGACGGCCCGTTTTATTCTTACATTTGCCGCAACCGCAACAACATTCGTACTTTGGAAGTGCTTAATCATGTTAACTAAGAAATTTGGTTTAAGCTCAGAGTCAGCATCTAAGACGGTTATCAATTCACCCTTAGCATAATTCTTAATTCCATTATTTAATGCGATACTTTTCCCGCTATTCGGTTGGTTAACAACTATAAATCGTTCTTTATATGGAATACTATCTTCAAACAATTGTTCAACAGAATTACTAGAATATAATTTTTTATCAATATTATCCAAAATATCTTTAGTAGCATCATCGGAACCATCATTAACAATTATTACTTGTCGATTTAGGTAAGTTTGCTTCAGTACAGAAGAGACGCAGGCCATAATCGTTTTTTCCTCGTTATATGCTGGTATTATTACTGATACTAATGGCGCGTATTTTTCTTTCCTTGCTTTTGTAAGATAGATGATTTGATGAATATTTGCCAGTAATAAGCCTAGAATTATTCGAATAGCTGAAAAACCACCCAGGATAATGATTATTAATGATATGATTATACTCACTTCTTTCGGTTCTTAATAATCCATAAAACTAATATTGAAATTAATAATAATGTGCTGAGGATCGTTAGGACAACGGCTAATATAGAAATCAAAATTAATTGCATTTTCATTTTTTGATAATTTAGTAGAGATCATAAAAGAAAAGCCCCAGGCAATAAATGCTTGAGGCTCTCTCTTATTAGTACGAACAAATAAAGTTAGTTCTAGTTATCTTCTAAAAGGAGGTAATTAGAATTCACGCTTCTTAGCAGCAAGGCCAAGACCAAACATTGCAGAAACAGCACCCAATGCTACAACAGCTGAAGCATTTTCGTTACCAGTTTGTGGCAATGCCTTGGAGTCGTTAGCAGTAGCAGCGGCACTAGCACCCTTAACTGATGCAGAGGTCTTAACAGTAGCAAGTGATTGTGCAGCAACATGAGCATCGTAAGCAGCCTTAGTTACTTGCTTGCCGTTTACGTAGTAGTTACCGTTCTTTTCACCAGTGAAGTTAGGAGCAACATTGTCCTTGTTATTAGTGTCACTAGTATTGTTGTTGGTGTTATCACCAGTGTTTTGACCAGGCTTGTCAGATGGTTGATCTGGGTTGCTTGGTTGGTCTGGATTAGTTGGTTGATCTGGGTTAGTAGGGGTAGTTTCACCCTTCATTGCAGCTAACTTAGCTTGGGCAGCAACTAATTGGTTTTGGTAAGCCTTCAAGGTTTGAAGTGCTTCATCATAAGCAGCCTTGAGAGGAGCAACCTTTTCAGCTGAAGCAGCAGCATTCTTCATGTTAGTCTTTGCATCATTGAACTTTTGAACGATTGCCTTGTCAGTGTTAATTTCGTTTACAAATTCTGCGTAACGAGCACTGTCCTTAACACCCTTAACTTGGTTAGTCCAGTAGTCAACTTGTTCTTGTTGTTGCTTTTGTGCCTTTTGAGCACCATTAAGCTTAGCTTGAGCAGCTGTTAATTGGCCATTGATAGTACCAACTAAGCCATTAGCATTATCAACTAATTGCTGATTAAGCTTTGTAGGATTCTTAGCATAGTTAGCCTTAGCTTCTTCAAGAGTCTTATTTGCTTCATCAAGCTTAGTTTGGAAGAACTTGACATTACTTTCAAATGTTGGAAGTTCTGAGTTAGTGTGATCAAGCTTAGTTTGTGCTTCCTTAGCCCATTCTTCAGCTTGACTAAGAGCAGTACCATCTGCGGTTGGCAATGCCTTCATTCCAGCTTCATCACGAGAAAGTTGAGCAGCAGCACTTGATGCAGCATCACTTAAGCTTTGGTAAACCGGATCATCAGTACTGTATGGTAAGTTATTAGCTTTCCGGGCAGCGGTCCAAGCATTGTACTTGGCATTTGCAATATCACCGGCATCCTTAGTAGCTTGAACAGCATCCTTGTAGGCTTGTTCAGCTTCTTGAGCGGCCTTCTTTAATGCTGGAAGTTGATCCATGATTGCCTTAGCTTGGTTTAAGGAAATACCATCCTTGGTATTATTAAGCATCTTATCGGCAGCCTTAACATCATTACGAGCGGTTTTAATTGCATTTTGAACGGCAACCATATTGTTGTAAGCAAGACTCTTTTGAGCATTTAAAGCCTTCATTTCATTGCTGTCAGACTTAAGACCAGCCTTTTCAGCAGCAGCAACTGCATCGGATACTTGGTTCCAAGCGTTAACAACAGAATCACTTTGAGCTTGTGCTTCATCTAAGTTAGCTTGGGCATTACTCTTAGTGTTCATTACCCTGTTGTAATCTGATTGACCAGTTTGGTTCCACCAAGCTGTAAGGTCAGCAGTATTAACACCACTTACAACAGCAGCTGAATCTGAAGCAGCATTAGCAGCCTTATGTGCAACAGCTTGTGCATGACGTGCAGCATAGTAGTCGCTGTTAGCAGCGCTATAAGCAGAAGCTGCAGATGCAACAGCAGCTGAATTGGAGTTCAAATTAGTTGCCGATTGAAGTGCATCGCTAGCGGCATTAACAACATTTTGTTGTTGTTCAACATTAGCACTAGCAGAGTTAACAACAGCTTCTTGACTAGCAATTTCAGCTGAAGTAGCAGCAGATGAGTTAGCAGTAGTAGCTGCTTGTGAAGTAACAGCAGCTGAAGCTGGAGCAGTATCAGCGTGAACAGCAGTAGCATTAGTGTTAGCTAATACTAAACCTG